>JAJAZE010000547.1 GCA_026785925.1 Pyrinomonadaceae bacterium | reverse complement strand
TAATATAATTCGACTTGAGAGAACTTTACTTCGGTATAATACAAAGTTCGGTGTTCTCTTGTAACCAAGACACGCCGCTCAAATGCAATAATTTTCAGTTCAATACTCAGGAGGATTTTCAATGAGAACACTATTAGCGGCGGTAAATTTTATTCTGGTCGGTTTTGTTCTGCTCGTTTCATCAGGCGCATCGCAGGCACAAACATCAGGCAGTTTTAATCCGAATGCAGACGGCTACGTTAATTCTCTTTTAATACAAACCGACGGCAAGATTTTGGTTGGAGGAAGTTTTGGCAATATCAGCGGACAAGCACGAGCCGCACTTGTTCGGCTTAATGCAAACGGCTCTCTGGATACTGCTTTTAATCCAAACGTAAAAGGTTTTGTAAGAGCGTTGGCTTTGCAAACGGACGGCAAGATTCTCGTGGCTGGAGGCATTAATAGGGGGATAGCCAGACTTAACAATGACGGAACGGCTGATTTATCCTTTAATGCAAGCACGGATGGCTATGCCGTTAATGCGCTAACCTTACAGGCTGACGGAAAAATTCTGATTGGCGGAATATTTCCAACTATTAATGGTATTGCTCGTAACCGCATAGCACGACTTAATACTGACGGTTCATTGGACATTTCGTTTAATCCTAATGTGAGTGCTGGCGGTGGCGGCGGAAGTCTTCCCGAAGTTTATTCAATCGCAGTGCAATCTGATGGCAAGATTTTAGTCGGTGGGAATTTTACCGTTATCAGCGGACAATCACGTCTCCGCATTGCACGACTAAATGTTGACGGCACAGCAGACCTTGCTTTCAATCCGGGCGCGAGCGGTGGTGATTTTGGAATACCTTTGGTCAATGCGCTTTTAATTCAACCTGACGGCAAAATTATAGTCGGTGGACGATTCGCCACAGTCGCCGGACAAACTCGCAACAATATCGCACGGCTCAATGCGGACGGCACGGCTGACACTTTCAACCCAAACGCGAATGCAATGGTTAAATCGCTGGCACTGCAAGCCGACGGTAAAATTTTAATGGGCGGATTCTTCTTCACTGTTGGCGGACAGACCCGCAACAATATTGCCCGCGTCAATGCCGACGGCTCGTTGGACACTACGTTTAATCCAAACGCGAACAGCGATGTCGTAACCTTTGCCGTGCAAACCAATGGCAAAATCGTGATTGGTGGATTCTTTACCAGCGTCGGCGGCGTGACGCGCAATCGGATAGCGCGTCTTAATGTCAACGGCACACTTGATACAGGAGTTTCACAATTTGACTTTGACGGTGACGGACGTTCTGACCAAGCCGTTTTCCGTTCCGGCATTTGGTATTTGCTTCGTTCGCAATCCGGCTTTACCGCCGCGCAGTTTGGTATTTCAACCGATAAAATCACGCCAGCCGATTTTGACGGCGACGGTAAAACTGATATTGCCGTTTTCCGCGATGGCTTTTGGTATTGGCTCAACAGTTCAAACGGCAGTTTTAACGCCGTGCAGTTCGGGCAAGCGGGCGATGTTCCCATTCCCGCAGACTATTCAGGCGACGGACGCGCTGAAATTGCCGTTTATCGCGGTGGTTTTTGGTATACTTTCAACCTTTCTAACAATCAATTTCAAGGCGTGCAATTCGGCATCGCTTCCGACAAACCCGTTCCGGCAGATTTCGACGCGGACGGCAAAACCGACTTTGCTGTTTACCGTGATGGCACTTGGTATCTGCTTCGCTCGACGACAGGCTTTACCGGAGTGCAATTTGGAAATGCAACTGACAAACCGACAGTCGGAGATTACGACGGCGACGGACGAGCCGACCAAGCAGTTTTCCGTTCGGGCGTGTGGTATATTCTCGGCAGCACACAAGGTTTTTCCGCCGTTCAGTTCGGCGTAGTAAGCGATGTTCCGGTTGCGGCAGATTATGACGGTGATGGAAAAACCGACGTAGCAGTTTTCCGCGACGGAGTTTGGTATATGCTACGTTCGCAACAAGGTTTCGGAGCGGTTCAATTTGGCACAACAAACGACCGACCGATTCCGGCGGCGTTTGTTCCGTAGGCAAACGGCGTGGTGAAAATCACGCCACACCGAACAATTCAATGGGCGTGAGGGCGAAACAGCTACTCTTTAAAAACTTGCGTGGTTACTTTTACATTGCGTGTGGCTGGTTTCGCCCCACGTCAACTCAATCGTTCGACAGCTTCCTTTAATTTGGCGTTGCGGGTGTGCGGCAGAAGCGTAGTATAATTTTACGTTGATGATTGATGAGCTTCGCGCCAAAATTGCCGCCGGACTTTTTGAGTTCTCAAAACACGCTGTTGACCAAAGTCTTTTGCGTCGCGTCAGCGTCCAAGAGTTGCGCGAAGCGATTGACGCGGGCGAAATCATCGAAGATTACCCGAATGACAAATATGGTCCGAGTTGTTTAATTTTTGGCTTGACAATAGCGGACAGACCTTTGCACGTTCAGTGTAGTTATCCGTCGCGTCTGTTGCTGAAAATTATTACGCTTTACGAACCGGACGCTAATTTGTGGATTGATTTCAAAATGAGGAAACTGCCAGATGCAAACTGAAATGTGGAACGAAACAATGCGAGAAGCTAAAGTAACTTACACGCTGGAAATGGACGGCAAATTTTTCATTATCGAGAATGTGCCGGCGCGAGTGTGTGAAGAAACCGGCGAGCAGTTTTTTTCGCCGGAAACGGTCGAACGATTGCAACAAACGCTTTGGGGACGTGAAAAACCAAAGAAACTACTTGAAACACCTGTTTATGAATTTGCCGTTTAACCCCAACGCGCTGTCGAACGTGAGGGCGAAACAGCGACTTTCTTATCGCGTTGCGTGGTAAATTCTGGCGGGTTTGGCGGCGGTTTCGCCCCACGCCAACTCCGTCGTTCGGCGTTTTTCGCAGGTGACGGATAATAGTGGATTTCGAGAGCGTGAGTTAGACGTAGAAAAGTCGTCCAAACTTCAAAACGTCCAACTCGCGCTTGCCTTGCCTAAAATGTTACGCGGTGCGACGTTCCGTTGAAACAGCCCGCATAGATTACCGTGGTGCCGTCCGGCGCGATAAGTTGAAATGTGCCGCTTTCGGTAAGCGAATTTCCGTTTCTACTGAGCTTTAAATTTGAGTTTCCCTTGACGGTAGCAAAAAAAGTTCCGTCCGGGTTAAAGGCATAGTGAAAAAAGCGATAGGTGTAACTGCGTCCTGAAGTGCGTTTCCAAATGCCGCTGCCGGTGGTGCGATACCGATCTATCGAAAGAGTATCTTCTGCATTCATCGTTCCGCCTTGATTAAACGTATACGTTACATTGATTAGCTCACCGATAGGCGCGCCGGTTGCACAATCGTTTTCGGAAGGGACACCGACCGCTTCCCAAACGCCGACTAAATCGTTAACTTGTTCGTCTTGGGACAAATTCAAAATTTGGTTATCGGTTTTGTTTTGACCGAAAGTTATTGTCGGCACGATTGCCAGCGCGAGCATCATCGCCAATGCGATAATGAATGTTTGGTTTTTTGTTTTCATTGTTATTTTTTCCTTTTTCTTTTTGATTTAAGGCTTTTGAGCCTCTATTTAGTTAAGCGACGGGCGAAGCGAAATGGTCTCAAAAAAATAAAAAAGATTTCGGGTTTCGGTTTATAATGATTATTTAGTGAATGAACCGGACGAAAAAGCATCGGAAATCACGCAAATGCTGCGCGAATGGAACGGCGGCAAGGCGGAGGCGTTGGATAGTTTGCTGCCGCTCGTCTATGACGAACTGCACCGGCAGGCGGCGCGGTTTATGCGAAAGGAACGCGCCGGACACACTTTGCAGACGACCGCGCTGATTAACGAGGCTTACTTGAAATTGATTGACCGGAGCGACGTAAAGTGGGAAAGCCGGACGCATTTTTTCGCCGTCGCCGCCCAAGCGATGCGGCGAATTTTGGTTGATTACGCCAAAGCAAAACACAGAGAAAAACGCGGCGGCGATAATATCAAACTTTCTTTGGAAGATGCGATGTCGGTTGAAGCGCAGGAAACAGGCGTTGATTTGCTGGCTCTGGACGAAGCGTTGAATAAACTCGCCGAACTCGATGAACAGCAAGCCCGCGTCGTCGAACTCAAGTATTTTAGCGGTTTGAGTTTGGAAGAAACGGCGGAAGCCTTGCACGTCTCCCGCGCAACGGCGGCGCGGGACTGGGAAGCGGCGCGGGCGTGGCTGCACCGCGAACTGACAAAATAGAAAAAGGCGGAAGCCCGCACGAAGTAAGGGCGTAAAAACAAAGGCACACTTACTTGGTGCGTGTTTCCGCAGCGAGACGTTTCCGTATCAAGACAAATGCCGACTGTAAATCCTGAAAAATGGCAGACCGTCAAGGAAATTCTTTATGCCGCTTTGCGGCACTCTCCCGCCGAGCGCGAAAAGTTTTTGGACGAATTGTGCCAAAACGATGCCGATTTGCGCCGCGAAGTCGAGTCGCTGATTTTGTCTTCCGAAGAAGCCGGAACTTTTATGCAAAATCCGGCGGTCAATGAAGTCGCAGACGTAATCACCGAAAACAAGGAAAAACTTCGCGCCGATCAACATTTCAGCCATTACAAAATTATCAAATCAATCGGCGCGGGCGGAATGGGCGAAGTTTATCTCGGCGAAGACACCAAACTCAAACGCAAAATCGCGCTCAAAATACTGCCCGCCGATTTTGCCAAAGACGCGGAACGAATGCGCCGTTTCGGGTTGGAAGCGGAAGCGGTTTCGGCTTTGAATCATCCGAATATTCTGACGATTTACGAAACCGGAGAATTTGAAAACACGAATTATATCGCCTCTGAATACGTCGAAGGCGAAACTTTAGGCGAGCGTTTGCAGCGCGAACCGCTCAATCTCCAAACGGCGTTAGACATTGCCATCCAAGTTACGAGCGCGTTGCAGGCGGCGCACGGCGCGGGAATAATTCACCGTGACATCAAGCCCGATAACGTGATGATTCGTCCCGACAGTTTGGTCAAACTGCTCGATTTCGGAATTGCGAAACTGTCCGAAAAGAAAATCGAATCAATTGGCGCGGAAGCGGCGACGGCGGCGATTAAAGCGCATACGAAAACCGGAATGATTATCGGCACGGCAAATTATATGTCGCCCGAACAAGCCAGAGGAAAAGCGGTTGATGCGCGAACCGATATTTTTAGTTTCGGCTTGGTTTTTTATGAAACGCTGACCGGCAGAAAGGCGTTTGCGGGTGATAACGTGATGGATGTCATCGCTTCGATTCTGCACAAAGAACCGATTCCGCTCAATCGGCACAAACCCGATGTGCCGCCCGAAATCGAGCGTATCGTTAATAAAACGCTCAAAAAAGATTGTGAAGAACGCTATCAAACGGCAAAGGATTTGCTGATTGATTTGAAAGACGCGCGACAGGAACTGGAATTTCAAAACAAACTGGAACGCAGTAGTTCCGCGCCGGTTCGTGAATCGGGCGCAACGCAAATTATCAACGACGCGGAAACAAAAACGGCGCACACGACTTCGAGTGCGGAATACATCGTCAAGGAAATTAAAAGTAATAAACTCAGCTTCATTATTTTCTCGGTTTTACTGCTCGCGGCGATTGGTTTCGGCTACTGGTTTTTCTCGAATTCTTCGGCAGAAACGACAAAACAAACGTCGAATACGAAACAAATCGAATCAATCGCCGTGATGCCATTCGTCAATCAAAGCGGCAACGCGGACACGGAATATCTGTCGGACGGAATGACCGAAACGCTGATCGGCAGTTTATCGCAGCTTTCGCAGCTTAACGTCAAATCGCGCTCGTCGGTTTTCCGCTACAAAGGCGCGAATACCGATTCGCGGCAAATCGCTAAAGAGTTGAATGTGCAGGCTGTTTTAAACGGGCGCGTCGTTGAGCGCGGCGGCAATCTGTCGCTTTATGTCGAGTTGGTTGATGTCGCGGCGGACAAAGTTATTTGGAGTCAAACTTATAATCGTCAGATGACAAATCTCGTCGCGCTGCAAGCGGAAATCGCCCGCGATGTTTCGGGCAACCTGCAAACAAAATTATCCGGCGCGGACGAGCGAAAGCTGACGAAAAGCTACACGGAAAACGCCGAAGCCTATCAGCTTTATCTCAGGGGAAACTATCATTGGAATAAGCACACGCTCGAAGACTTGCAGAAAGGCATCGGATACTTTAACCAGGCACTCGAAAAAGACCCGAATTACGCGCTCGCTTATGCCGGATTGTCAGCTTCCTACGGCGTATTGGGCAACACTTATCTGCCGCCGAAAGAGGCATATCCGCAAGCCGCCGGTTACGCCGCGAAAGCCTTGGCGATTGACGACACGCTTTCCTTCGCGCATACGACGCTCGGCGCGAACCGGCTTTATTACGATTGGAATTGGGCGGAAGCCGAAAAAGAACTGAAACGAGCGCAAACTCTCGATTCAAATAACGCGGAAGCGCATCTCTTATACGGCGACTTTCTGGATATTTTGGGACGATTCGACGAAACAAAGGCGGAAAGAAAACGCGCTCTGGAACTCGACCCGCTTTCGCCCAGATTTAATATGGCTGCCGGCGCGACTTTTTACTTTGCGCGCCAACACGATGAAGCGATAGCACAATTAGAGAAAACGATCAGCTTGGAACCGCGTTACGCCGAATCTTACGTTTATCTTGGGCAAGCCTACGAGCAGAAGAAAATGTTCGCGCAGGCGATTGTGACATTTCAAAAAGGATTGACGCAAGCCGAACGCAGTCCGCAACTCGTCGCCGCTCTCGGACACGCTGACGCGCTCGACGGCGAACGCGGCAAAGCATTAAAAGCTCTAGACGAATTGCGCGAAATGTCTAAAAGCCAATATGTCAGCCCGTATTTATTCGCCGTCGTCTATCTAGGTTTGGGCGATAAAGACCAAACTTTTATTTGGCTTGAAAAGGCATTTCAAGACCGTTCGTTTTTTCTCATCTGGCTGAAAGTCGAACCGCTTTTCGACCCGCTGCGCGACGATTCGCGCTTTCAGAATTTACTGCGGCGTATTGGTTTGTAATTGTTACCTCGTTCTTAACGCGCTGCCGAACAATTCAATGGGCGTGAGGGCGAAACAGTGAATTTCTTATAGCGTTATCTCTCAAAATTTCGCGGAATTGCTTACAGTTTCGTCCTCGGTTAATTCGGTTGTCAATCCAAACTCACCAAAGTCAGCGATGAAGTTCCGTTCATTCCATTAAGGGCGTTTTTGAGCAACGGCACGATGCCCTCGGCTTCGAGATATTCTTTGCCTAATAATCGCCGAAACTTTTTCTGTTTCGTTTCCAGAGTGATTTCTTTTAACATCGCGCGGCAGAACGCCGTCACCAGTTCGGGCGCGAATTGTCTGCCGGCGTTGAATTGCAAGTCTTCGACGACTTCGTGCGCCGGACGGCGGCGTTTATAGGGTCGGTCGGTCGTCATCGCGTCGAACGAATCGGCGAGACAGACGAGTTTGGCGATATACGGAATTTCGCGGTCTTCGAGTTCGTCCGGGTAGCCGCGCCCGTCCAGCCTTTCGTGATGATATTTTGCCGCCAGCGGAACGTCGGCGTAGGGATGCTGAATCGGCAGCAGAATTTCATAGCCGATTGCCGGATGTTTGTTTAATTCGGCGGTTTCTTTGGCGTTCATCCGCATCGGCGAATTGATGATGTTGCGCTCGACCGTCAGTTTTCCGACATCGTGCAAATATCCGGCGACCGCCGCGCCTTCGACCTGTTCCTGATTCCAGCCCAATTCCGCCGCGATGATTTCCGAGTATTTTCCGACTCTGACCGAATGACCTTCGGTGTATTTGTCCTTGCAGTCAATCGCGGTCGCAAACGCTTTCACGGTGTCTTTGTAAGTCATTCGCAAATCGTCGTAAAGTCGGCGATTTTCTTCGGCGCGGCGTTCGAGTTCCGCCATCAGATTGCGCTGCGCGATGCCGACTCCGATGTGGCGGCACATCGCGCAGATAATATCTTTGTCGTAGGAGGTATAAGGCTCGCCGTTCGCCTTTTCGCCCAGCAGAACCACGCCGACGATTTCGTCCCGAATGACGAGCGGCACGAGCAGTTCGACTTTTTTCGCTTCAAAACTGCGGTCGTAAATCTGAAAAAACGGCAGAACTTTCGCCTGTGAAACTTCAATCGGCACTAATCCGTTGATCAAAAACTGCCGTTCGTCTTCGTAGCAGAGCGACAAACTCAGCGGAAAATCGTCACCCAACCCGCGCACGGCGAGCAGATTGATTTCGTGTCCGAAACGCGAGTAACGCGCCACGCCGCCGCGCATAATTCCCAAAGAACCGAGCAGCAAATGCAGGGAAGTGCGAATCATTTCCTGAAAATTATTTTTTTGGGAAACTTCGTGTCCGAGTTCGGCGAGCGCACCAAAAGTATGAACGAGTTTTTGTTGGTTTTCAGCCATATGATTTAAAGGATAAAGGATGAAGGATAAAGGCTAAGTAAAACGATTTATTTAGCCTTTATCCTTCATCCTTTATCCTTGAATTGCAACGTGATTGGTTAAACCGAGCATCTCGAAAAGCTGAATCGTGTCGTCGTTGACATGGGAAAAAACGACCGCCGCGCCTTTGTAGGCAGCCGCGTCAATTAAGCCTAAAAGAATAGAGATGCCGATGCTGTTGACG
>JAJAZE010000546.1 GCA_026785925.1 Pyrinomonadaceae bacterium | reverse complement strand
AGTTAAATAAAGTCATCCATCGAAGGTATTTGAGCATCCAAAAGAAGATGAGTCAAAAGAAAGTATTTTATGAAAGCGATTTTATTGTCAAGCAAGTGAGTTTTTATGCCGGTTTGCCGGAAAAGCAAAGACGACATTTTCTGGCGATGGAATATGAAAGATTGGGTTTTGGGAGTAAGCGTTATTTGGCGAGGACATTTGGTTGTGACCGAAAAACAATCAATAAAGGATTGCGAGAATTAGCTGCTGAGAATTATCAAGCTGATTATACACGCCAAAGAATAGTGGGCGGAGGACGAAAAAAAAGAAGCGACCATCACGGAACCGACTGATTGGATACTTGAATATGTCGAACAAAGCACGGCGGGCAGTCCGACCGATGAAACAGTTAAATGGACGCATTTGAGAGTTTGCGACATCGTGCGGCATTTGCAAAAGAGTTATCAAGCAGCAGTTGAAACTAAATGCGTGAAAAGGATTTTACACGCCGCAGGTTATCGGAAAAGAAAGCCTCAGAAGAATCTGGCAACCGGAGTAAGTCCTGAGCGCAATGAGCAATGCGCGGATTATCGGTTTTCTGTGAGCCTTGTTGCTGCTGATGAAGCAGAACCCAATCATCAGCATAGACACCAAGAAAAAGGAAGTTTTAGGGGCATTAACCAGAAATGAGCTAATTTTAACAGAGGGCAGGAAAGCCGTTGAAGTGTTCGACCACGATTATCCATATTTGGGAGTTGGGAAAGCAATTCCACACGGGATTTACGATGTGAAATTGAATGAAGGGTATTTGAGTTTAGGAAATTCGCACGAAACAGCCGGGTTGGTGGTGGATAATTTGGAATGGTGGTGGGAAAGTGTGGGCAAATTCGAGTATCCGAAAGCAGCCCGAATTTTGATTTTATGTGATAGCGGCGGAGCCAATGGGCATCGGCATCATTTATTCAAGAAATTGTTGCAAGGTTGGGCGCAAAAAATCGGGAAGAGATTGGTGATTTGTCATTATCCGCCATATTGTTCCAAGTATAATCCGATTGAAAGAAAGTTATTTGCTCAAGTCCATCGAACGATCAAGGAGACGATTTTAACGGATTTGAAGCAAGTCAAAAAACTGATGGAGAAAACCGCGACCAAAACCGGGTTGCGCGTGGAAGTGAGAATAAATGAGAAGTTTTATCCACTAAAACAACCATCATTAGCAGAAGAAGTGGATGAAAAGAGAATCTTGAGGCATCCAGCACTTCCTAAATTGTCATACACAATTTTGCCTTAGTGGATGATGTTATTTAACTTTGGTTACTAAAGACTTTTGTAATTATACTAGGTTTATTTATTCAGCGAACAAATGCACTGGCGACCGGCTGGTGGTCGGATGCGCCGAATTGAAGGCTTCGGAGTTGATTGATTCCCGATTGTTGAATGTGCCACGTTCCGTTTCTGAAAACTGAGATGTCAGTTTTGCCGTCGCCGTCGTAATCTGCCGGAATCGGAACGTCGGTCGAAATTCCGAATTGGAATCCTTTTATTCCCGCTCTGCTTTGATCTAAATACCAGGTGCCGTTTGACGGGCGAAAGACCGCGATGTCCATTTTGCCGTCGCCGTCGTAATCCGCCGCGACCAATTTGTCATCGGCAACGCCGAACTGGACTGTCTTCAAGCCCAAATTACTTTGCTGGATATACCAGATGCCTTCCGACGGTCGGAACACGGCTAAATCGGCTTTGCCGTCACCGTCGAAATCTCCGGCGACCGGTTTGTCGCCGCTTTGTCCGAAGGGAATGGCGGCGAATTCGTCGTTTGACTGGCGCAGATACCAAGTACCGCTGCTCGGTCGGAAGACCGCGAGGTCGGCTCTGCCGTCACCGTCGTAATCGGCGGGAACCGGAATGTCGGAAGGTTCGCCGAACTGAACAGAGTTCAAGTTGCAACTACAGCCGTAAATAAACCAAGTGCCGTTACGATAAACGGCAAAGTTTGTTCGACCGTCTAAATCATAATCAGCTGGAACAATTTTATCGCCGGCTAAACCGAATTGAAGTCTGGCAGAAACACCAAAAAAGTTTAATTGCATATACCAGATGCCGTCTGCCGGGCGATACGTTGTCACATCGCTTCTGCCGTCTCTATAAAAATCGAATTTATTTGGAAACATATTATAAAACGGAATGCCGCCTGAAACTTCCCGCGTTGCTGAATCTGCTACCGGACTAAAAGAGCTAAAACCGTAGTAAATTACTCCTGCTTCATTCGCGTAGAAACTGCGAGACCCACTACTGCCAAACACCGGCACAGCAACCACATTAAAATTCAAGAAGTCAGAAGTCACATTAGTAGTAAAAACATAACCGTCTTTAACACAGTCACCAGCCGCACAGCCGAGTTGACTATCTATCAAACCGGCATTGGCGAGAACGGCTCCCGACTGAGCGGCATTACCGGCTCCGATGGTCGCCCGGTAAATGCCTTGCGCGGTAACTATGGCGCGTATTGAGGCAATGGCGAATCTTTCATTGGTTATACCCGGCGAAGCCAGCGATTTTGGAATAGTGGCGACGGCGATCATCCCGATCACCGCCAAAACAATTATTAATTCAGTCAGCGAGAAGCCTTTTCGACTGTTTTCCATTTTAATTTGTATCTCCTTCGGCTTTATCAAAGCAGTGTGAACCTTGCATCTGAGTCAAACTTCGTGCCGAGCGTTTTTTGTTATGGAAAATGCGGCAAAATTCCCGTAATGTCAACGATTTACAAAGATTTGCGCGTTAGTTGGGCGAGCGTTCGAGATTAGATAAAACCCGTCCGGTGACAGTTTTCCGTCTAATTCCAATGACACTTTTTGTTAGGCGGATGATGCCGAATGACTCAGAATCTCGACTCTAAATCTCTTTGCCGATTTTGAGAATTTCTAAATCGTCATTTCAAAAGCCAAAAATTATTTGTTCTCGACATCACGGAATCAGGTTGATGCCGACATTTTCTTTTCCTCTCGATTCGTGTTATTCGTGTTATTCGCGGCAAAAACGTATGAAAATTATTCCGCTCACTATTCCGACACCGTTTTATATCGGCGATGTCAATGTCTTTTTGATAAAGGAAGAACCGCTGGCGCTGATTGATGTCGGACCGAAAACCGTCGAAGCCGGTGACGCGCTGCGCGAAAAACTGCGCGGACACGGCGTGCAAATTTCCGACGTTAAAAGAATTCTTCTCACGCACGCGCACGCCGACCACTGCGGTTTGGCGAAACAGATTCGGGACGAAGCGCGGAACGCGGAAATCTTCGTTCACGGATGGGAAACCGGACATCTGTTCGGCAGATCGGCGACCGAAAAACATAAAAATCTGAGGCTTCGCAGCGGCGTTCCCGAAACAGTTTGCGGTGAAATAGAGGCGATTTACAAAGACGCGGCGCGGCTGACCGACATGCTCGGCGAAGACGAATTTTCCGAACTGCAAGACGCGATGGAAATCGAATTTTCCAGCGGTGTTTTGAAAGTTCTGCACACGCCCGGACACACGCCCGGTTCGTGTTCTTTTTTGCGCGAAGCCGACCGCACTTTGATGGCGGGCGACACCGTTTTGAAACGTCTCACACCGAATCCGACACTCGCGCCCGACCCGATTGATACGAATAAACGCTTTAAATCTCTCGCCGAATATCTGGTCAGCCTTGCCAAAATCAAGAGTTACGCGCCGACCTTAATTTACGGCGGACACGGCGAGCCGGTTGACGATTACGAAGAGATTTTTCATCGTTACGTTCGCGCGATTGATGAACGGCAGCGCAGCGTCGTCAAGCTCGTTTCAGAAAAAGGAATCACGGCTTTCGAGACGGCGCAGAAACTTTTTCCGCACGCGGTCGGCAAAGACGTTCACCGATTTCTGGCGATTTCCGAAGCCATCGCGCATCTCGATTACGCTGAATCGGAGAACAAAATCGCGGTCGAATTAAAAGACGGCGTAGAGTTTTACCGGAAGTTATGATTTGAAAAAGGAGAGAATAATTTCTTCGATTTTTTCGCAGTCAGCGGCTTCGAGTGCGCCAAGTATTTTGACGATAATCGTTTTATCAATGGTCGCAAATTTCATTCGCACCATCGAAGGTTTCGGAAGATTTGCTGCTTTCCATTTTCGTAATTTGTAATCTCCGAAGCGCGGCGGCGAATTTAATTGGCTGGTCAGATAAGCGATGACCACATCTTTTTCGGCGTTATAAGCGTCAGGCGAAACGATCAAAGCCGGGCGACGTTTGGCGGAACTCAAATCGGTGAACGGAAACGGCACGAGAATTACATTCCATTTTTTACAATTGGTCATAAACGTCATCTTCCTCGTTGTCCCACTCGTTGAAAGAGGTTTCCGACAAACTCATCAAACCGTTTATTTCTCTCGACTCGATGTTTTTTCGGTGCAGGTAATCGTCGAGAATTTCCACGACAAATTCATTAATTTTCTTATCGTGCTGCGCCGCGATATTTTCTAAAGATTTTTGCTTAACGTCTTCTATTTCGATAACTAAAGTCATAATTCTCAAAGCCTCTTTGCCGATTATACGCCGACTCTCGCCAATCTCAAACAAATCTTAGCTTTTCGCCGCGCCTTTGTAGAGGTAGCTTTTTCGCGCTTTAACGATGCTGTTCGGCACGTCAACGCCGACCTTTATTTTACGGGATTTGTCGCCCGAAGCATCGTTTTTCGGATAATAACCGACGCTGTATTGACGGCGCAGTTCGTCGGCGATGGACTGAAAAGTTTTCACTAAATTCTCCGGCGAATCGGCGAGAAAGAAACGTCCGCCGGAATTATCGGCGAGAAATTTGAGATAGACGCTTCCCCGCGCGTAGGCGGTTTTCAAATTTTCGCCTTTCGCGGTAACGACGTGCAGCGGAAATTCGACCGGATATTTTGAAATCGTATCTTTGGTCGCCGCGTTCATCGTTTCGTAGTTAATCGTGTAAATCAAGGCATCGAGTCGCTGTGCCGCCCGCAAAGTTTCCTGATAAGTCGCCCGCGAGGTCGTGTCAACACCATCCGAAAAAAGCACGACGGCTTTGCGTCCGCGAATCGCGTCGAGTTTTTCATAAACGAATTCGAGCGCGTCATAAACGCTCGTGCCGCCGCCCTGAACCATTTCCGAAATTTCTTTTTTCAACAATTCCCGGTCGCCGGTCGCTTCGGTGCGCTGATAAATGTATTTGTTGAACGGAATGAGAATGACTTTATCGTTTGGACTTAGCTGCTCGATAAAAGCGGCGGCGGATTTTTGAATATCCGCGAAACTGCCTTTGGTTGATTCGCTGAGGTCAATCAGCAGCGCGACGGTAAAAGGCGCATCATTTCCTTCAAAAAACTCGATTTCCTGCGTGATGCCGTCTTCGGACAGGCGAAAATTTTCGCGCTTCAGGTTTGAGATAAATCTGCCGCTTTTATCGCTGACGCTGGCGGAAACAATGACCAGATTGGTTTCGACGCGCAGAATTTCTTCTTCGTCTATTATTTTCTCAGTTTTCCGGCGGTCGGCGTTCGATTGTTTTTCGGTCGGCTGAGTCTGCGCGTTGACCGCGTTTAAGGAGACGAAAAGACAAAGCGACAAAAAAGTCGGCAAACAAAATTGGTAAAACATATTGAAAACTCCTGAAAAAATTATACGCCGATTTTTTGCATTCGCCAACCAAATGCTTTTCGCCGGTTTATACAACTTCCATTTAGCCCGCCGCATCTTGGCAGATAGGTTCAAGCAAAATAAAAAAATAAAAAATATGATGAAACTTTCGATTCTGTCGGCGTATTTCTGTCTGTTGGCAAGCTCCGTGTTTTCGCAAATTGGTTTCGCGCCCGAAGTAAAGCGCGTCGCGGTTTTTAAAAACGGTTACGCTTTTACATATCGTGAAGGCGAAACGCCGATTAGCGGCGGCTGGGCATCGGCGACGAACGCGCCGACCGGCGTTTTGGGAACGATTTGGGGCTATTCGACTTCGCCGAACGTGCGCGTTTCGCAGTTGATCGCGTCGGAGACCGAACGGCGCGAAGCCGTGCGCGTTGCTAATCTGACGGAAATTCTGCTCGCCAATGAAAGCGCGCGCATTCGGTTTATTGACAGTAATAATTCAAACATCGTCTATGAAGGAACTTATCAAATCATCGGGCGCAACCGCCTGAATCTTATTCGCACCGCCGAAGAAGACGACGCGGTGCAGGCTGATAGTTTGATAATCGCGCTGAAAACGGCGAGCGGAACGATGATGTTTCCGGTGAATTCCTTGAGAAATATCGAAATTATCGGCGTGCCGAAGCTGGATAAAACCAGACTCGTTAAAGAAAATCGCCTGCTGATGAAAGTTGACGGCGCGAAAGACGACGAACCGATGAACCTCGGCATCGCGGCATTGGAGCGCGGCATTCGCTGGATTCCGGCGTATCGCGTCGAAGTCAAAGGTGCGCCGATCAAAGAAGTCAAACTCGAACTCGAAGCGATGCTGATTAATGAATTAACCGATTTGAAGAATACGGAAGTCAATTTCGTCGTCGGCGTGCCGCATTTTCTTTTTCAGGAGCAAATTTCGCCGCTTTCGTTAAATACGGCGTTCGCGGGCGTGTCCGGTTATTTTCAAACGGGCGCGGGAAGTTCGCGGCGCGATGCATATTCAAACGCGATTATGTCGCAGGTTGCTTCGACGGCTGACGACAGCTTCGTCACTGACGGTGCGCCGACGGTGACGGGCGAAGAACAAACCGATTCGTTTGCCGCCGAGCAGCTTTATTTATACAAAACCGACGGCATCAATCTGAAAAAAGGCGAGCGGGCGAGTCTTCGATTATTTTCTTTGACCGTTCCGGCGAGCGAAGTTTTTGAGTGGACTTTGAACGACGCGCCGAACGCGCAGACGCGCTATATGAACAGCGGCGGCGATTATTCAAATCAGCAAACTCTCGTGACCGATTTATCGAGCAAAATCTGGTATGGACTGCGGCTGAAAAATCAGACGGGAATGCCTTGGACGACCGCGCCCGCGCTGGCGTTCCGCGAATGGAAACCGCTCGGACAAGATATGCTGACGTTCACGCCCGTCGGCGGCGAAAACATTCTGCGCGTTACGCCGGCGACGGAAATTGTCGGCACGCACATTTTAGAAGAAAAATCGCGCGTCAAAATGCCTCTGAAATACGGCGGCAGCGTTCTGGACTTTGATTTGGTGACGGTGGAAGGCTCGATAAAACTCCGCAATATCAAAAAGGAAGCGGTCGAACTCGTCCTGACGCGCAGCGTCGTCGGCGAAGTCATCGAAGCGGGCGACGGCGGCAAAATTACGAAGGAAGGTTTGAATCTGCAATCGTTCAACCCGAATTCAATCGTTAAATGGAATCTAAATCTGCCGTCGGGCGCAAAAGAGATTCGTTACAGTTATAAAATTTACGTCCGAAGATGAGGAAAAGTGGTAAGTACTAAACGGTAAGTGGTAAATTTTTGCTTTCTATTTCTAGTGCATTGTCACCTAAGTTTTTGGAAATCAAATTTCCGTCTTCGTTCAGAGTCCAAAATTCAGTTTGCGGTTTCCGCCAGCGAAGCGCGGCGGAAACACACGCTCAAGCGTGGACTCTGAACGAAGACGGAAATTCCACAAACTTGGGTTAAAGAAATATTTACCGCTAAACAACTGAAGTTTTTTGTAAAACGATTTCGCCGATTTTGTCGGTGACTTTGGTTAAGCCGTCGAAACCGGGCAAGGTTTGAATTTTTTCCGAAACATTTTTCTCGATTCATTTCATTCCGCCTTCGCCGCCGAATAAAGTGGCAATCGTATAATTTGATTCGCTCGCCGGTTTTGCGCCGCTGCCGACGGGAGTCCAGAAATGTTTGACGATAAAACGCGACAATTTGCGCGAGATTTCCGATTTTTCGAGTTCGATGCGGGCGACGCTGCGGTAGAAAGTCGTGTGCGCCGATTCTTCGCGGATGATGCCGGTTAAAATCTGCGATAAAACCGGATGGTCGGCGAGTTTCGACAGGCGGCGATAACCCTGCGTCGTGGACATTTCGTGAATCGCGCCGAACGCCATATGCGTCGCCGTAAATCGCTTGCCGATTAAATTGGTCAGCGTCGTTATCAGATAATTCGTCACCGTATAAGAAGTTGAAACGGAATTTATCACCTGTTTCTGCCATTTCGGGTCGGTGTCAATCCCGGCTTCGTTTAAGAAACGGTTGAGAACTTCGCCGTGCGTTTGTTCTTCCGCGCTCCAGCGTTCCATAAATTTGCGGATAATCGGGTCTTTGCCGGTCGGTGTGCGGCGCAGTTCCTCGTAATAAACATCGGTCAAAGTTTCGACATCGCGCATATACATCAAAACCGGCACGAGACTTTTATCAATCGGATGCTTGTTAATTGCGCTCCAATCAATCTCGCCGATAAATTCTTTGGTCAAAGTGCGCGGCTGTTTTTCATACCACTCAAGCACCTCTCTGTTTGTTTCAAAATTCATTTTTTTTGTAACTTTCCAAAGCATTATTTCGCTGAGATTTGGCTTTCAGATGCGTCGGACGATGTTCCGAGCCGGGTTTTACTTGTGAAATCCGGCGGATTTACGTTTAATAAATTATGAGTTCCGCATTTGAAAGGTCAGAAAATGTAGAACAGGCTGTTAGCCTGTTCATTATTGCCGACAGATATTTTCAACATTAGAGAAACGGGTTGACAACCTGTTCTACGTTTCCCGATGATTTTCGACGTAATTACTTTCAACTGCGTAACTTTTATAAATACAGTTCTTAATTGTCGGCAGAGTGTTTGTTTGCCGAATGTTTGAAGGAACTTCCCGAAAATAATTTATGCGATTAACACTCGAAAGACAGATTCCGCTGGTATTTACCATCGCCATTTTACTGCTGATAATCGTTGCCTTTTTCGCATATCGCAGCACAAATTCTTTAACCGAATCGCTCAAATGGGAAAAACACACGCAGGGAGTGCTTTTGCAGCTTGATGAAACGCTGATTTTGATGATTGACGTTGAAACCGGCGGACGCGGTTTTATGTTGACGGGCGAGGAATCTTATCTCGAACCTTACAACTCCGCCGTGCCTAAAATCGGCGGTAATCTGGCGCGGCTTAAAACTCTGGTCGCCGATAATCCGAAACAGCAGGCAGTGGTCTCCCGGCTTGAAACTGTTGTCAACGAGCGGCTCGTCGTTGCGAAGCAAGTCATCGAACTGCGCCGCCGCACCCAAAGCATCGAAGAAGTTCGGGCGCAAGTCGGCAAAAATCGGGGTAAAGATTTGATGGACGAGATTCGTTCGCTGATCAATAATTTGAAAATCGAAGAGCAGAAACTTTTGACCGAACGCGAAGCCGATTTAAGTAAAAGTCTGACGGATACTTACCGGATGGTGTTTTTCGGCGGTCTCTTGGGAATTTCCGCTCTCGGTCTGGCAAATTTCGCCGTCTACCGTGAAGTCGGCAAACGCGCCAAAGCGGAAAACGCCTTAAAAGAATCGAACAAAGGTTTGGAAAGCCGCGTCGGGGAAAGAACCGCCGAATTAACACACAAAAACGCCGAACTGGAAGAACAAATTAAACAGCGCGGATATGCCGAAATCCGTCGCCGCGTCGCGCTCGATGTCGGTGGTTTGGGAACCTGGAAGTTGAATGTGGATGGAATGGACGGCGAAATGGACGAGCGCACTTTGGCGGTTTTCGGACTCTCGAAGGATGATTTCGACGGTTCGAGCAAAAAAGCGTTCAGCCGCGTAATCGAGGAAGACGCGCCGAAAGTTGATGAAGAGTTTCGGAAATCCGTGATCGAAAAAATCAATTTCGATGCCGAGTTTCGCATCCGGGATTCAAAAGGTGAAATTCGCTGGAACAACTGCACCGGACAGCCGCAGCTTGACGAAAACGGCAGCGTGACGCACGTCGTCGGCTTCTGCCGCGACGTTACCGAAAGTAAAAAGAACGAAATAGCACTGCGCGACAGCGAAAGTTTCGTTCGTTCGATTCTCGATTCATTACCGGCGCACATCGCCGTTATCAATCGAAGCGGCGAAATTGTCGCCGTTAACCAGGCGTGGCAAAACTTCTCCCGGTTGAACTGTCTGGAAGACCGGATCATCTCGACCGGCGTCGGACAAAATTATCTGGGAGTGTGCGAAACATCCGCCGCTTTTGAAGAAAGCACCAAAGATGTCGTTGAAGATTTGCGGGCAGTTTTGAATGGCGAATCAAAGGGTTTTTCGTTTGAATATCCGTGTCATCCGCCGACCGAAGAACGCTGGTTTGTCTTGCAGGCGAGCGCGATGAACGACGGCGCGGTCATTTCGCACATTGATATTTCCGCCCGCAAACGCGCCGAAACGGAACTGAAAAACAGCGAAGAATTTAACCGCAGTATCTTTGAAAACAGTCCCGACTGCATCAAGGTTCTGAATCTCGACGGAACTTTGCACACGATGAACACGAACGGGCTGTGCATTTTGGAAATCGGCGATTTTGCGACGGTTGCCGGAAAGCCGTGGGACAGTTTTTGGGAAGGCGACGAACAGGAACTGGCTTTCCAAGCCGTTCAAACGGCGGCGAACGGCAAAACCGCGCACTTTGAAGGATTTTCCAAAACGATAAAGGGAACGCTCAAATACTGGGACGTTTCGGTCGCGCCGGTTTTCGACGGCGCGGGCAGCGTCGTGCGTTTGATTTCGACTTCGCGCGACATCACCGACCGCCGCGAAAGTGAAAAGGAGCGCGAACGGCTGCTCAACAACGAAAAAGCCGCCCGCCGCGAAGCGGAAATCGCCAACCGGATGCGTGACGAATTTCTCGCCACCGTTTCGCACGAACTGCGCGCTCCGCTCAATTCGATTCTCGGTTGGGGAAGGCTTCTGCAAAAAGGACAACTTGACGAACCGACGACCGAAAAAGCCATTTCAACTATCGTTCGCAACGCCGAATCGCAAAATCGTCTGATCGAAGATTTGCTCGACGTTTCGCGGATTATTTCCGGGAAACTGCGGCTCGAAGTGATGACGATCAAGCCGATCAACATCGTCGAATCCGCGCTCGAAACCGTGCGCCCGGCGGCGGAAGCCAAAGGCATCAAGATCGAAATCATCGGCGGAAAAGAAGTCAGCCATATCTCCGGCGACCCGAATCGTCTTCAGCAAGTGATTTGGAATCTGCTTTCAAACGCCATCAAATTTACGCCGCAGGATGGCACGGTGAAACTGGAAATCGAACGCCGCGACGATTTTGTCGAGATTCGCGTGAAAGACAGCGGCATCGGTCTCAAAGAAGATTTTCTGCCGTATGTTTTCGACCGTTTTCGCCAAGCCGACGCATCGAGCATCCGAAAATTCGGCGGTTTAGGTTTAGGTTTGGCAATCGTCCGACACATTACCGAAATGCACGGCGGCACGGTTCACGCCGAAAGCGCGGGCGAAAATCAAGGCTCGACCTTTATCGTGCGGCTGCCTTTGCTTGTTCAATCGGATGAAGAAAGCGACGCGATGGACACGCGAAACAAAATTCAAACTATCGAACCCGACACGGAACTGCAACTAACCGGAATGCTGATTTTAGTCGTTGACGACGAAGAAGACACGCGCCAACTGCTCGTCCAGTCGCTGACGTTCTACGGCGCGACCGTCATCACGGCGGATTCGGCTGAACAGGCGTTTATCGAAGTGCAGGCTAAAAACCCCGACTTGATGGTGTCCGACATCGGAATGCCGGACGAGGACGGTTATTCGCTGATTCGCCGCGTTCGCGCCCTGCCCGACAAACAGCATAATTCAATTCCGGCAATCGCGCTGACGGCGTTCACCCGCGCTCAAGACCGAATGCGAGCCTTGACCAGCGGCTATCAAAATCACGTTTCCAAACCGGTCGAACCGGACGAGTTGGCAACCGTCATCGCCAGTCTGACCGGACGGCTGAGAAATGAAAAGTGAAAAGTGAGAAGTGAGAAGTGAGAAGCGATTTTTCGCTAACGGTTCTCATTTCTCACTTATCACTTTTCACTTCTCATTTCTCACTTATCACTTCTCACCTCTCCTACTCTTCACTTTCGGCAAGATGTTTGTCGGTCGGAGAATTTTCCGGCAGGTTGTATTTGCCGTGCGAGATAAAGCCGATGCTTGACGGATTCCAGTAGCGGAAAAACGCTTTGCCGTAGATGTATTTTTCGGGAACCAAGCCCCAATAGCGCGAATCCGACGAATTATCGCGGTTGTCGCCCATCACGAAATAGAAATGTTCGTCCACCCGTTTCGGCGGAAAACTCGGCAGCGATTGATTGTGTTCGGCTTCGAGGTATGCTTCAGAAAGTTCCGTGCCGTTGATTAAAACTTTTCCATCACTGACCTCGACCATTTCGCCGGGCAAGCCGATGACGCGCTTGACGTAGCTTTTTTCCGGGTCTTTCGGATACCAGAAAACGATCACGTCGCCGCGTTCGATGTGTCCCCAACTGACGCTTTTGAATTTATAATAAACCAGTTTATTGACCAACAAACGCTCGCCGTCGTGCAGTTGCGGCAGCATCGAAGTGCCTTCGACGACGACCGGCTGGGCGACGAAAACGCCGAGCAGCAGAAAGACGGCGATAATCAAAACGATGTCGCGCAGCAGTTTCAAACTTTCCGACCACAGTCCTTGTCTCGACTCGGTTTTCATCCGGCAGACTTCAATATCGCGGTCGTCCTCCGGCGCGTGCGTGCCGAAGCCGAATTGGTTCTTTTTCTGGAAATCAAACATATCTGGATTCTTTTGATGCCGATTCGAGGCGCGGCGGCAAGGTAATTTACACTGCCGTCAGTGCAAATTATCGGCTTTTTTAGCGGTTTGTCAAAATTGCCGCCTTCTTCCGTCTAATTCAAGTATTTACTAGCCGATAATCACGGGTGACAGTCAATGAAAGACTTTCACGGTCAGATAAAACGCTTTCGTAGCGCGTATTTGTTCGATTTTGTTAAGATAGACGATATGAACACAGTCATCCGTGAGCTTTTTCCCGCCACTGAAAAATACACTTATCTGAACAGCGCGGCGGTCGCGCCTCTGCCGACGATTGCCGTCGAAGCAGTTATCAGGCAGCTTCGAGATGTCAGCGAAAACGGCTCGGCGCACTTTGCCGATTGGGTGGCGACGAAAAATCGCGCCCGCGAAATCATCGCCCAGATGCTCAAAGTCAAAAGCGAGCAAATCGCGTTCGTGCGAAACACGAGCGACGGAATTTCGACCGTCGCCAACGGTTTGCCATGGCAAAAGGGCGATAATATCGTGAGTTTCGAGCGCGAATTTCCGTCGAATTTTTATCCGTGGCGCAGAATCCGCGATTGCTTCGGAGTCGAATTGCGGCTTTGTCCCGAACGCGACGGGCGCATTGATCTGGAGGAATTTATCAATTTAATTGACACCAATACGAAAATCGTGGCGATTAGTGCCGTGCAGTTCGCGTCGGGCTTTCGCGCCGATCTGGAACGCATCGGACGCGCGGCGCGAAAATTCGACGCGCTGTTTGTCGTGGATATGATTCAGGGCTTCGGCACGCTGCCGTTCGATTTGGAAGCGCAGTTCGTTGACGCGGCGGCGGGCGCGAGCCACAAATGGTTGTGCGCGCCCGAAGGCTGCGGCATTTTATATCTTTCCGACCGGGCGCGAACGCGCGTCGAACCGACTCTGGTCGGCTGGATCAGCGTCGAGGACGGCTGGAATTTTGAAGATTCGGAACAGGCGTTTCGCCCGAACGCGCTGGCGTGGGAAACGGGAACGGGAACGGCTTCATTGTTTTACGGCTTGGAACAGAGCGTGAAACTGCTTCACGAAATCGGCGCGGAACACATCGAAAGTTATCTCGGAGATTTGACCGATTACCTGTGCGAATTGATTGCCGGAAAAGATTACGAAATCGTCAGTTCACGCGCTCCGGGCGAAAAATCGCCGATTGTCTGCCTGCGAAACACCGCCGGACGAACTTCGGGTGAAATCGCCGCGCAACTCGAAAGCGCGAACATTATCGTCTCGCCGCGCGGCGACCGCCTGCGCGTCGCGCCCCACTTTTTTAATAATCGCGCCGACATCGAACGCTTGGCGGCGAATCTTTAAGGCAAATTCCTCATCTTTCGACTTAAATATATTTGGGTGAACTGCTCGGAGTGCTGCCGAAGAGCGGCGAGAATTTCGCACCGGATTTTTCTGTGTCGGCGATAACTTTGAAGATGGCGGCGGCAAGGTCATCGAAATAAGGCTTGACCAAATATGCCGTCGCGCCTGCCGCCAGACCTTTTTGCCGATCAGTCGGATAAGCCTCACACGAATAAAAAATGACCGGCGTGCGCGGCGCAAATTCGCGCAGACGGCGGCACAAATCGAAACCATTGCCGTCGGGCAGTCTGGTTTCCAATAAATACAAATCGAACGATTTGCTCTGCGCCAGCCGCCACGCCCCGGCGACAGTCTGGGCAGATTCGACTGCAATGTCCGATAAACCCAGCATCAAACTTAACAAATCACAGGTATCGTCGGTGTCCGCGCACAAAACGCGCAAGTGATTTTTCATAACTTTATCCTCGAAGAGTTTGTCGTCCGCAGCCGGTGAGAGCGACTCTCACCGGCTGCCTCAATAACTTCCCGCTTGTTAGTTTCTTCCCTTGTTAGTCTCTTCCCTTGCTCGTTAGTATCTATGTCATCATAGATTTTTGCCTGGCTTTTTGGATGTTTTTAATCAATCGCCGCCGCGCAATCAGCGCGATCAGAACATTCTCAGCGGATTGAATCCGGTCGCCGCGTTCGGCGTATCGCCAAATATCAATAAAAATTGCCTGCGCCGCCGCTTCCGCTTCTTCGGTCGAAGCCGTGAACTTGCGCGCCAACGCCCAGACGAAATTTCCGTAAATGTCCACGCAGTCGGCGACGGCGGTGCGATCTTTGCCCGCAATGCGCTGAAGGATGGTCGGAGACGGCGTTGGCTGAATTGTTTGTTTATGTGCCATAAAGTTTCTTCTCTCTGCGGTGGCTGCCGAATATCTCTTCATCCGACAAGTTTGCGCCCATCAAGAGTTTGCAGCAGCGAACACAGACCGATTCATAAGCGCGATTACTCAAACCGAGCGGCGTTTTACACCAACTGCAGCCCGCATTCTGACTAGTTTTTGTTCCCGATTTTTCACCCATTTTTTTATCTGTCGGAAATATCCGATTATGCTCCTTATCCTGCGGGCAAATGCGTTCCGCCGCCTTCGATGTTTGCCCTGCTGTCCGCGCCAAACTCAATTCACCTCCGACCGACACGATCTGTTGAAAAACTGAGGACGGCTGTTGTAACCAGCAAAGCTGTCCTCCAAAAACAGCCTTCACTGTTAAAAGTAATTCTTCATTTCAAATAAGCCTGCGCCGTTTGGAACTTGTCTAACGCAGGAGCATTAAAATGAATGCGAGTTTGGCAAGGCACTCAATTTTCATTCAATTGGCTACAGGCTTAGGTTTAATTTAATCAGATTAAAAAGCGGTCGTCAGTGCATATTCGCGCAGAAAAAAAAAAAAAATAGCAGCGTTTTTCAACTCGCCAGGCGAGCGTCCGGAAAGACCGGCGGTACGTTAAAAATTGTTTTAAATTGATATTTTGCCGTGTATTTAAACAGCACACGGCGAAAAGATGAGAGATATTATTCGACCGAATTGATGTTTTATTCGAGGTTGGGGCTTGGTGTTTTATCGCACAATCTTTTTTCTACTTTGGTGCGTTACAGCACATATAACTTTCTTTTTGTGTTATAGTATTGGACATTCGACTATTTGCTATTCAAATGTTGTCGCAAATCGTTTCTAAAAACAAAGGAGAAATTATGCCTGTTGCCGCTGCCAACACGAACAATGCGCTGAAAAACTTTTTGCTGGCGGCTCTGCCCGCCGCCGAATTCGCGCGCGTCCATCCCAAGTTAGAGCCTGTTTCTTTTAAACTCGGCGATGTCCTCTTTGAATCCGGCGATAAACTGCTCTATGCTCATTTCCCGACGACGGCAATTACCTCACTGCTTTATATTATGGAAAACGGCGCGACCGCCGAGATCGGCGTGATCGGCAACGACGGCGTGAGCGGACACGCGGTGTTTCTGGGCGGCGACTCGATGTCGAACCGAGCCGTTATTCAGAGCGCGGGCGACGCTTATCAAATGAAGGCAGAAGATTTGAAAGCCGAATTTGCCCTTGGCGGCGCGTTTCAAAAAATGCTGCTGCGCTACACGCAGGCGTTGATGACGCAGATTTCGCAAACCGCCGTCTGCAATCGTCTCCACTCGCTCGAACAACAGCTTTGCCGCTGGCTTTTATTGAGTCACGACCGTCTGGACTCGGACAAACTGGTGATGACGCACGATTTGATTTCCAATATGCTCGGCGTGCGGCGCGAAGGCGTTACCTTAGCCGCGCAAAAACTGGCGAAGAAACATTTAATCAAAAACGTGCGCGGAACCATTACCGTCATTGACCGGCACGGTTTGGAAGATGCCGTCTGCGAGTGTTACGAGGTCGTCAACACCGAATATAACCGTCTGCTCGGCAGAGGCATTTCCCGAACTTTCGGATAATGCGGGCGACACGAGCGGCGTATTCTGTTATCATCATTTTTGTCAATCTTTTTAGTTATTTAACATATTCAACACGCGACATCGGGATTAACCTAACCAACTTCTTTTTGTGCCGTCTGCTGTCTTTGAACGACACGACCGAAACAAGGAGACTTCCAATGTCAGCAATCAATAAATCAAAGTTAACCATTAACAAACCAAAAAACCGTTTGCTCGCCGCGCTGCCCGCTGAAGAATACGCTCGCCTGCTTCCGAAACTCGAAGAATTTCCTTTAATTTACGCCGAAACAATTTACGAACCGAACGATATTATTCGCCGCGTTTATTTTCCCGAAAGCGGAATTATCTCGCTGCTTTCCACCGTCGGCGAAAACTCCCTGCTCGAAGTCGGCATCGTCGGCAGCGAAGGTTTTATCGGACTGCCCGTTTTTCTCGGCGTGGAAACATCAAATAATCTTGCCATCGTGCAGGGCGCGGGCGCGGCATTGACAATGAAGACGACGGATTTTTTGGCGGAATGCAAAAACGGCGACGCACTTTCCCGTCTTCTCCAACGCTACACGCATTCGCTGATAGCGCAAATTTCGCAGTCGGCAGTCTGCAACCGCTTCCACGCCATCGAAGCGCGGCTCGCCCGCTGGCTCTTGATGACGGGCGACCGAATGCTGTCAAACGAATTTCAAATCACACAGGAATTTTTATCGAATATGCTTGGCGTGCGCCGCGAAGCCGTCAACAAATCGGCGACGGTGTTTCAGCGTAGTAATCTAATCAGCTACAATCGCGGAAAAGTCTCGATTCTCGACCGTGCCGGTTTGAAAGCCGCCGCGTGTCGCTGTTATTTCATTATTAAAGAGGAATACGAAAACTCCCCCGCTCAATCACCAGCTTAATTTTCCAAATCTTTATTGAGCTAAGCAGGTGAGCAGAAGTTTCGAGGTATTTTGAAAAGTTCAGAGTCCAAACTTTAGTTTGCGTTTTCGCCAGCGAAGCGCGGCGAAAACAACACGCTGAAGCGTGGACTCTGAACGGGAAGCAAAATCGTCCGAAACTTTTGCTAAGTAACAAAAGTTAAATAACCTTGTCCATTAAGGCAAAATTGTATAAGACAATTTAGGCATTGTTGGATGCCTTAACAGTCTTTTCTTTTCAATTTCTTCAGCTATTGACGGTTGTTTGAGCGGATAGTATTTTTTGTTT
>JAJAZE010000545.1 GCA_026785925.1 Pyrinomonadaceae bacterium | reverse complement strand
TGAAACTTTAAGATAAAGATTTTATGAGCGTTTACGAAACATTTGACGAACAGAAACAATTTGCCTGCCGCGTGATTGCCGACCACGCCCGCACGACGGCGTTTTCCATCGCCGACGGGATTTTGCCCGGCAACGAAGGGCGCGCTTACGTTCTGCGGAAAATTATGCGCCGCGCCATTTATCACGGGCGCGAGCATCTCGGTTTTCACGAAGCGTTTTTCTACAAAGTCTGCGATTTTGTCGTTGACCAGATGAAAGACGCTTATCCCGAACTCGAAATCCAACGCGAATTTATTGGGAAAATGGTGCGGCTTGAGGAAGAGCGATTCGGCGCGACGATGACGGTTGGCTTGCAGAAATTGGAAGAACTCGTGTCGAAAAATTCACGCATTAATTTCAAAGATTTAGCGCGACTTTACGATACTTACGGAACTCCTATTGATTTGATATTCGTTGTTCTGAATACAAGATTTCCTGAAGACGGACAAAAATATTGGGCTTTCGTCAAAGAATTTGGTGATTCATCAGACGAGTTTCATGAAGTTCAATTTTTCAAGTTTGGCAATTCAGTAGAAATTGAATATGGGGAAAATGGCGCAATCGGGAATGATTTAGAAGATTTAATTGAGCAAGAACCTGTCGAGCATCGTGAAATAATTACCGGAATAGACGAGGTTAAATTTAGAGAGATTTTTGAGGATGAACTAAAACAACTTCAGAAAACTTCTGATATTGGAAAAACTAAACAAAAAGAAAATATCAAGCCAATTTATACGGCGATGGAAAGAACTTCCGTTCGCTCAAATTTTCACGGTTACGAAAGAACCGATTACGAAAATTCAAAAGTCGTCGCGTTGGTCAAAGACGATCAACAAGTCAGCGAACTGAACGAAGGCGAAGAAGGTTTGATCGTTTTGGATGGAACGCCTTTTTACGCCGAATCGGGCGGACAGGTTGGCGATTCAGGGACAGTTATCAGTTATCAGTCAACAGTTAGCAGTAAGCAAACCGATCAAGCAGCAAAAGCAATTGTCTTCGATACGTTTGCGCCGATTGCGGGAATCGTTTTGCATAAATCGAAGGTTGAAAAAGGCTCGATCAAAGTCGGCGATACGGTTTCGGCGACGGTTGACGTTGAAAAACGCGACGCGATTCGGCGGAATCATACGGCGACGCATCTGGTTCACGCGGCGTTGCGCGAGGTTTTAGGAACGCACGTCAAACAAGCCGGTTCGGTCGTTGCGCCGAATTACCTGCGGTTTGATTTCGCGCATTATCAGCCGATTTCAGGCGAAGAAATTAAGGAAATCGAAATTATCGTCAACCGCGAGATTTTGAAAAACGAAGCGGTCAACACGAACATAATGGCGTTTGACGACGCGAAAAATTCGGGCGCGATGGCTTTATTCGGCGAAAAATACGGCTCGGAAGTGCGCGTTTTGAGTATCGGCGACGGTGTATTTTCAAAAGAACTCTGCGGCGGAACGCACGTTCGGGCGACCGGCGACATCGGTTCGTTCAAAATCACGGCGGACGAAGCCGTCGCTTCCGGTGTGCGGCGAATTAGAGCGATTACCGGACTCGATGCGTTTGAAAGGTTCCGCGCGGACGAAGATTTAATCGAAAAATCACTGGAAGCGTTGCGGACACAGCGCGATAATTTACCGTCGGCAATCGAAAAGTTGCAGGATGAATTAAAGAAAACGCGGCGCGAAAATGACGAGTTGAAAATGAAAATGGCGACGGGCGCGTTTGGTCAATCGGCGAACGACGGCAATGAAGCGAAAGAAATTCGAGGCGTAAAAGTTTTGGCGCAGGAAGTCGAAAATTTAGACGCGAACGCCGTTCGACAGCTTTCCGACAATCTCTTGAACCGCATAAAATCGGGCGTGGTCGTAATCGGTAGACGCGACGGAGAAAAAGTTTCTTTGATCGTCCGCGTGTCCGACGATTTGACCGACCGCATCAAAGCGGGAAATGTGATCAAAGAAATTGCGCCGGTGATCGGCGGGCGCGGCGGCGGCAAAGCGGATATGGCGGAAGGCGGCGGCAATTTGCCCGCCAAACTTTCCGAAGCGATTGAAGCGAGTTATTCGGCAATTGAGAAAATGTTAAGTTAAAAATTTAACCGCAAATGAAGTTAGATAAATGCGGATAAGAAATAAAATTGGCGACTAAATTTTATTGTAAGGAGCAAATTTATGAGCGCGGTGCTTAAATTTCCCGCCGGCGAAAACGAAATCGTGTCATATAATCCGGCGACGAACGAAGAATTTGGGCGTGTGCCGAATTCTTCAAACGGAGAAGTTCGGGAAGCGGTCGCAAAATCGCGTTTAGGATTTGCAAAATGGCGCGAAACCACTTTCGGCGAACGCGCAAGGTTGGTGATGCGGGCGCGCGAAATTATTCTGGGCGAACTGGATGCAATCGCGCGTTTGATTTCTGATGAATCGGGCAAACCGATTGCCGAAGCGTTTTCGATGGAAATCGCGCCGGTGCTGGATTTAATGCAGTATTTCGCCAAAACGCGGCGAAAATTCTCAAGCCGGAAAAAGTCAATATCGGACTTTACGCGACTTTGGGACGCACCTCAAAAATTATTTACAAACCGCTCGGCACGGTCGGCATTATTCCGGCGTGGAATTATCCGTTTTCGATTCCGCTGGGCGAAACGGTGATGGCTTTGATGGCGGGAAATGCGGTAATCGTCAAACCTTCGGAACTGACGCCGTTAATCGGGTTAAAAATCGGCGAGATTTTTGAAGAAGCCGGTCTGCCTGAAAACGTCGTGCAGATTGTCACCGGCGACGGACGCACCGGCGCGGCGTTGGTTGACGCGGGAATCGAAAAGATAATGTTCACCGGCAGCGTGGCGACCGGCAGGAAAATCGCCGAATCAGCAGCCAAGCATTTAACGTCGGTGGTTCTGGAACTCGGCGGCAAAGACCCGATGATTGTTTTCGCCGACGCGAATCTCGAACTCGCCGCGCAGGGCGCGATTTGGGGCGCGTTTTGTAATTCGGGACAATCCTGCTCGTCGGTTGAAAGATTGTATGTCGAAGAATCGGTCGCCGAAGAATTGACGAGATTGATTGTCGAGAAGACGCGGGCGTTAAATCAGGATTCGGGCGACAAGGAAACGACCGACGTTGCCGCAATGTCTTCGGAAAAACAAATTTCGATTGTCGAAGAACACGTTAAAAGTTTTCGGCAAGAAGGCGCAAAGATTTTAACCGGCGGACGGCGCAACGCAAATTTCAAAGGCGCGTTTTACGAACCGACGGTGATCGGCGGCGCGACTAACGAAATGCTCGGAATGCGCGAGGAAACTTTCGGTCCGACGCTGCCGATTGCCACTTTCAAAACCGAAGCCGAAGCGATTGATTTAGCCAACGATTCGGATTTCGGCTTGACGGCGAGCGTTTGGACGCGCGATTTGACGAAAGGAAAAAGGGTTGCGGAAAAAATTCTCGCGGGAACGGTTTGCGTCAACGAAGTTCTTTACACGCACGGCATCGGGCAAACGCCGTGGGGCGGTTTTAAACAAAGCGGCTACGGCAGAACGCACGGCAAACTCGGTCTGTTGGAACTCGTCGCGCCGCAGCACATTCACATCAACCGCATTTTGCTCACGCCGAATGCGTGGTGGCTGCCGTATTCGCCGCTCGCCGTCGAGACGTTTCGCGGGCTTGCCAGACATTTCGCCAGCGGTTCTTTGCTGCAAACTTTGAAACTCGCACCGCAATTATTAAAGAGAATCAAGGAGTTGCGCCGCAAATAACTATTTTAAGATAAGCAGTTGAGCAAATTTAAATTAGATTGACTGGAGCGCAAGCGTCCCGCTTGCAATGAGCGCGAGAGCGCGAAAAAAGTGTTGCGCTAACATTCAAATTAGTATTTGACTGAAACGCTTTTTCGCGCCCGAAGCGGACGCTCACGGCAAGCGGGACGCTTGCGCTCCAGTCTTTTAGTCGCGCTTAATTTTGCTTGACTACTTAATTCTACTTTGTCAGATTAAAAATTGTTTTCGCCTGAGAATATCAATTTGCCGAACCCGATGTCTCTGGTGTATCGTTTGCATCAGTATTTTCGGCTCATCCAGCTTGTTTTT
>JAJAZE010000544.1 GCA_026785925.1 Pyrinomonadaceae bacterium | reverse complement strand
GCGATGGGAACGATGCCGTTTCTCGTGATGGAATATGTCGAGGGCGAGTCCTTGCACGATTTATTAGACCGCGAAAAGAAATTGTCGCCCGAACGCGCCCTCGAAGTGATGTCGGCGATTGCCGCCGGAGTCGGCGCGGCGCATCATCAGGGCATTGTTCACCGCGATTTGAAACCGCTCAACGTGATGATCTGCAAAGGCAAATCGAATATGTCCGAAGCGGTGAAGATTCTCGATTTCGGTTTGGCGAAAATCAAATCTGGCGAACTGCTCGGCTCTTTTATCCAGGCGAAAACGACCGGCTTGATGGGTTCGCCGTATTATATGGCTCCCGAACAATGGGCGGATGAAGAGCCGGACGCGAAATCCGACGTTTATTCGCTCGGCATAATGCTCTTTCAGATGCTGGCGGGCGACGTGCCTTTCAAAGGTTCTTCGATTCCGGCGATTATGAAAAAACATCTGTCGGATGAAGTGCCGCCGCTCGCGCAGTTCGAGGTGCAGGTTGCGCCGCAAATCGAACTCGCCGTGCGTCACACGCTCGTTAAAGACCCGGAGAAACGCACCGCTTCGGTCGAAAATCTGGTCGAAGAATTCCGTTCCGCTATCGGCATAACTTCGTCGCCGAATTTCGGCGGAACCGCCAGTCTCGGCGCGACGACCAATCGCTCACTGCCCGTTTCCAATCTGAACATTCTGACCAATCCGCCGCAGTCGCAGGTTTATATTGATAACGTCGCCGTCGGAAGCAGTCAGGCTGACGGCTGGCTGATGCTCGAAGGTTTGCAGAGCGGCAATCATCATCTGCGCGTCGTCTCGAACGGCTTTCAAAATTGGGAAAGCAATGTGATGTTCGACGGCAAGCCGCTCCAAATCGTCGCTGAACTCAAACCGGCGATCAAACAGGAATCGGGCGCAATCCCGGAACCGACTTTTCAGACAATTCCGGGCATTCTCGCGCCATCCGCGCTCAATATGCCGTCGAATCTTTCCGCGACGCAAGGCTCGCCGACCGTCAATCAGTCGCTGCCGCCGCAAACCTGGCAGTCTTCGGGGCAACAGAATGTTTCCGCTGAACCGCCGGTAAAAAAATCAAAGTTTTCGCCGCTCGTTTTAGCGATTACTGGAATCTGCGGCTTATTGTTACTAGCTATTATCGGAGCCGTCGGAATGTTCGCGCTCGGTTTAATCGGGCGCACCGACGGTAATGTGAACGCGACGAACAAAGATATTGTCGTTCTACCGAACAACTCGAACAATCAAAATTCCGCGCCGAATAAAAGCGAAATGGTGAAAATTACCGGCGGCAAATTTACGATGGGACGCAACGACGGCGACAAGCTGGAACAACCCGAACACGAAGTCGAAGTGAAAGATTTCTGGATGGATAAAACGGAAGTCACGACCGCCGAGTATTACGACTTCATTAAAGAATCCGGTTATATGTCAACGCCGGGCAATTGGGAAGGCGGCAAGCCGCTGGCGCGTGACGAAAAAATGCCGGTCAGATTTGTCAACATCGAAGATATTAAAGCCTTTACCGATTGGCGTTCGACGCGCGATAAAGTCAGTTACCGGCTGCCGACCGAAGAAGAATGGGAATACGCCGCCAGAAACGGCAGCGTCAATAATCTTTATCCGTGGGGAGATAGTTTTAAGGAAGGCTGCGCGGTCGTTGACCGCATTGATACCGCGCCGGAGCCGGTCGGGTCGAAAGCCTGCGGAGCGAACAAATGGGGTGTGCTTGATTTAATCGGAAATGTTTATGAATGGACAAGTTCCAAAGCATCGCTTTATCCAGGAAACAGCGGCGAAGTAAAAGACCAATTTAAGGGCAGCATCAATGTCTTTCGCGGCGGCGGAGCCTTTAACAAATCAACCGGCAGCAAAGCTATAACTTCCACCTATCGAGGTTTTATTGATGTCAGTAAACGAGACCAGGCGTTGGGCTTTCGCCTTGTTCGTTCCGAATAAATTACGTTTGTCGAAAGATTCAAATGAAAATTTTTTAGAGGTTTTATGATAAAAGAGTTACGAATTTTCAAATACGGATTGATAATTAGTTTGTTAAGTTCGCCGGTCGTCGCTCTGGGTCAGGATTTGGGCAGCAGCAGCGGGCTTTTCAACAATCCGAAAACCAAAACAGTCGCTAAAACCGCGCCGAAAAAAACGATCCCGAAACCAAAGCGAACGGGGGCGGTGAACAAAAAAACGACTCCGAAACCGGCAGTCAGAACGGCGCGAAATTCAAATAAACCGAAAATTGCGAAAAAGCGGGTTGAAGAGAAACCACTGATTGCGGTCAAGCAGCCGACTCTGCCGCCGATTCTGCCGCCGAGCAACGCCGCGATGGTGATTACGGTCGGCGATAAATCGGGCGGCGATTACGACGAGTTTTTTGAAAAAGCTATCGAAGACGGCAACAGCGCACGCGATCAACGCCAGTATACGAAAGCCGAAGCCGCTTACTTACGCGCTCAGAGTGTGAAAATCAAAGATTCACGCGCCATTTACGGTTTAGGAAATCTCTATAGCGATCAGCAGCGTTGGGAAGAAGCCGAACGCGCTTATCGAACGGCGATTGAAATCGAACCGACCGCGCCGGAAGCGTATATCGCTTTGAGTTTTGTCTTGACGCAGCCGATTATGGGCGGCGATCTGGCAGACCGCTACACCGAAGCCGAAAAACTGGCGCGGCGGGCGATTGGACTCGACCCGAAAAACGCCTTCGGTTACGATCAACTCGGCGTGGCACTCGAACTCGGCGGCGGAATTTCCGTCGAAACGCAGACCGCTTATCGCCAAGCCATCGCGCTCGAACCGACGTTTGCGCTGGCTTACGCGCATCTCGGCAGACTTTTGCGAAAAACCGGCTCGATCAAAGAATCAACCGCCGCCTACCGGAGTGCCATCGAATACTCGACCGACGTGCCGACGATGATTTTAGTGGCGGACGTGATGCAGTCACAGCAAAAATATCAGGATTCGGAAGAGCTTCTGCGCCGCGCGCTCAAGGAAGACGAGCGCAATCCGACCGCGCTTTATCTGCTCGGACGAGCTTTGACGACGCGCGGAAGTTACGAAGAAGCTGAAAAGGTCTTGAAAAAATCGGCGGATGTCAGCCCGAACAGTTTTGTTTCTTACACGCTGCTCGGTTCGATGTTTATGCGCCGCGAGAAATATGACGAGGCTGAAAAATATCTGATGAGAGCCGTCCGCGTCGTTACGCCGTTTGAGAGAAAACGTCTGGCGCAGGAATTTGAAGCCGTCGGCGACGGTTACTCGCGCACTGGAAAAAACAAAGATGCCGCCCGCGTATTTCGCCAAGCCTTTGCCCTCGATAAAGCGAAAGCGGGTTTGGCGGATAAGTTAGCCAAAGCCGAAGCCAATTGAAAACGTCGGCTAAGAGCGTAGGGAGTTTTCTTTGCGGGCTTCCGATTTTGTGAAATTAGTTTATTCGCTTATTAAAAACTAAGCCTTATTGAGCCGAGTTTTAGCAAGTGTTCATCGAAAACGCCGAATTTCGTGCAGTGCAGTTTTCAAAAAATGGAGGTTTCGGCGGTTAAAAATTACCATGCTTTATTGCCCAAAATGTCAACAGACTTATCAGGAAGGCAGCCAGCGGTTTTGTCTGAACGAAGGCGAAAGGCTGCTGCCGACCGCTTCCGCCGCTAAATCCGCCAATCAGACCGGCGGCGTTTTTTCCAACATCTTAAACCGCAAAACCGGCGAAGAAAGAGACAAGTTTGCATCAGTCCCGAAGTTTTCACCAGCCGATTCACCCGCCATTCCGCAGCCGAATTTTCGTTCGTCGGCAACCGGCGATACTTTCACGTCAGAGCCGGAATTTGAACTTCTTGAATTGGAACTCGAACCGCCGCCAATCAAACCCGAATCGGCGTTTCTAAAGCCTTTGACACCGCCGATAAAAGCGGAGGAAACTTCAATCTTAGAAATTCCCGCCGCAGAACTTAAAAGCGCGGAAGCGCAAAGTGAAGAAACTCCAAACAAAGAAATTCCAGGCGATGTGCCGACAGTTTCAACCGATAAAATTGTTTCAACGCCGGCAACTCTGCCTGATTCATCGCTTAAAAATCGCTACCGTCTCGGCGAGCAAATCGGCGAAGACGAAAACAGCACGAGTTTTTTAGCCAAAGATACGATTGCCGACAGTGAAAAAATCGTCGTCAAATTTTTGAAAGATATTGACGCGGAGGATTCTTTCAATAATCAAATTTACGCCGAAGAAAGAAATTCAATGGCTCGGATCAATCATCCGAACATCGTGACCGTGATTGATTCCGGCGAATCAGCCAACGGCAAGCCGTTTATCGTGACCGAATTTGTCGAAGGCAAAACGGTGAAAGATTATCTGGCGGCGAGCGGACAATTTAACGCTCTGCGAACCGCGCGAATCGTTCGGCAAACGGCTGTCGCGCTCGGCGAAGCGCACCAAAACGGCGTTCTGCACCGCAATCTCAAGCCTCAAGACATAATTCTGACGGTTGACCAAAGCGGCGCGGAGCGCGTTAAACTGACGAATTTCGGCGCGGCGAAGGAAAAATTAAGTGAAGAAAATCTGCTTTACAAATCGCCCGAACAGGTCGAAGGGAAAATCGCCAATTTCGCCAGCGATAATTACGCGCTTGCCGTGATCGCTTATCAAATGCTGACTAATCGTTTACCGTTCAATGCTTCGTCGGTCGGTGATTTGCTCAAATCACAGCGCGAAGGCTTGCGGATGCGCCCGTCGGACGTTCGATTCGATTTGCCTGCGCCGGTTGACGGAATTTTTAAAAAAGCTCTGGCATTCAATTCGTTCGACCGCTATCAGCGAACACGCGACTTCGGCGACGCGCTTTTTGACGAGATTGTTGCCAATGCACCTTTGGAAGCCGCCAATGAAACTGAAAAAGAGTCGGCAGCGGCAGCAATCCTAACCGAACCAGCGGATAAAACTTCGACGATTGCTCCCGTCGCGGAAATTCACGCTCCGACCATTCGCATCGTTGATAAGCTGGAAGAAACTGCCGTTAAAGCTCTGCCGGAAAGCAGTGTCAAAGCGGCGGAAGACGCTGCTTGGGAAAAGCGTTCTCCCGAACTGCCGAACGATCAGAGCCGCAACAGCAGCGCGGCGGCAATTTTCGGCGTGGCAATTCTGGTCGCCGCCCTGTTCGGCGTTTGGTATTATTTTATCAACCGTCCGAATGAAGTGTTCGCGCCGCCCGCCGCTGAAATAGGCAATCAAAATTCTTTACCGATTGCCGTCGCGCCGCTCGAAGCTAACGTCAACACCGCGCCGCCGCTGGCGGAAATCGAAACTCCGCCGATTGCGCGTTCGATCAGACAGCCGCCCGACAGCGTTTATTATCAAAACAGTAAAGAAAGTCTGAAGGGCGATAAAATGAAAAACTTTCTCGGTTTTTCGCTGTTTTATCCGCAGGGCTGGACGGTCGCTGAAACCGGCGATAATTTTTTTGACGCGGCGCGAAAAGCTCCCAACGGCTTGCCAATCGAGCAGATGCTCATCAGTTATTATGACAGCAAGGGAACTTTCAAAGCCGATGTGGAGATTTTCCCGGTCGCGGTCAAGAAAACTAACGAAACTTTGAAGAAAATCATTCCGAACTACAAACTGGTCGCCGAAGGTCAAAAAACCGTCAATAACGGCTGGCAGGCTTATGAGATGAAGTTTGAAGGCAAAAGCACCGGCGCGAGCGGCGAAGAAATTACGATTTGGGGTAAACGCCTGTTTATTCCGACCGCTTTGCGCGGAATGAAAAACGGCTACGTCATCACGATGCTTGCCACTTCGCTTTCAAAAGACGTGCAAAGCGTTGAAGATGTCGGCGTGAGAGGTGAACTTTCGAGCGTTCTGGAAACTTTTGAGCCGAATCAGAATTTCTAAATCCAAAGTTCAAAGTCCAAAGTCCGAACTCCAAAGTCCAGGAATGTGACTGCTTTGGACTTTGGACTTCGGACTTTGGACTTTGGACTTACCGCGTGTTTAAGCTAAAATTATGCCGACCTTATTTTTTCAATACCCAAAAATTTAATTTCCAAAATTTCCAGCGATGAAAATTGTCTTAGTTGAAGAACGCGGCGACGGGCAGATGCCTGAAAAATCATTTAATCAGGAAATTATCCGCATCGGGCGCGATGTCAATGAATGTCAAATCATTTTCGACAACGCCGAGTTTCCGATGGTTTCGCGCAAACACGCCGAATTGCGCTGGCAGAACGGACAATGGCTTTTCTACGATTTGAAATCGAGTTACGGCACGTTCATTGACGGGCAAAAAGTTGCCGAACCGCGCACCGTTCAAATAGACAGTCGTCTGCAATTCGGCGCACAAGGTCCGGTGCTGCGCGTCGCCTGGTTTGAAATTGCCGCCGCCGCGCCGCCGGTTTTCGCGCCGAACAATTATCCGAACCAATCGCCCGCGCCGAATTACTCGCCGACACCGAACATCGCGCCGCCGAATCAAACGCCGTTTATTAAAACCGTTCAACTCGAATTTGTTGACGCGATTCCGCCGACCGCGCCGTTTCAAATGACGAAAAACAGCGTCTGGCTCGGACGCGACCCGCACGGCGACATCGTTTTTGACGCGAACGCCGTGATGGTTTCGCGCAAACACGCGGAAATCCGGCAGCAAAATGATGATTTCGTTATTCACGACGGCGGCAGTTTCAACGGCACTCTAGTCAATGACCAGCGCATTTCCACGCCGACACCGCTTTATCACGACGACGAAATTCAACTCGGAATGGGCGGACCGATTTTGAAATTTAACGCGCCGTCGCGCATTGCTCCGAAAGGCGCGAGCCTCGCCGGTCAACGCTCGATTGCCGTCGGGCAGCTTGCCAGTCTCGACGGAACCAACGCCGTTTCAGGTTCGACGATGGTTTTCAACGTCGGCAATATGTCGCAGAAAATGTCGAAAGATCAATCGTCACAGCCGCAATTGCTGATGTCGCTGACTTTCGGCAACAAAAAAGAATTGACCATCGGGCGCGACGACAAAAGCGATATAAAAATTGACGGTCTGCAAATTTCCAATCGTCACGCGCGATTGACGCAAACCAATTCCGGCATCTTTATCGAAGATTTGAATTCGACGAACGGCGTTTATATCAATGGCAGTCGCATTACGCGCCAGGTAATCACGTCGGTGGACACGGTGCAAATCGGTTCGTTTCAAATCAAAATTGACCAGTCGGGCAACATCGGAATTTTCGATACGCGCTCGAAAACCAGAATTGATTCGATCAACATTACCAAAGAAGTCAAAAACCGCGCGGGCGGCGGTTCGATTCGCCTGCTCGATACGGTTTCGCTGTCCATCCAGCCGAACGAATTCGTCGGTCTCCTGGGTCCGTCGGGCGCGGGCAAATCTACGTTTATGGACGCGCTCAACGGAATGCGTCCGGCAAGCAGCGGCAGCGTTTTAATCAACAATCTCGATCTTTACCAGCATCTCGACTCCTTAAAACAATCAATCGGCTACGTTCCGCAGGACGACATTATTCACCGCGAATTAACCGTTTATCGAACGCTTTACTACGTCGCCAAACTGCGCCTGTCGAGCGACGTTTCGCGCACGGAAATCAACCAAATCATCGAAGAAGTGATGGATGTCACGGGTTTGACCGAACGCCGCGACGTGCCGATCAATCAACTCTCCGGCGGACAGCGCAAGCGCGTTTCCATCGCCGTCGAACTGATTACGAAACCGTCCGTAATCTTTCTCGACGAGCCGACATCGGGTTTAGACCCGGCGACCGAAGAGAAAATTATGAAGCTCTTTCGGCAAATCGCCGAGTCGGGCAGAACCGTAATTTTGACGACGCACGCGATGGAAAACGTCAAGCTGTTCGATAAAATCGTCGTGCTGATTCGCGGGAAATTGGCTTTTTACGGCAAGCCGGAAGAAGCGTTGGCGCATTTGGGAGCGAAAAGTTTCAAGGAACTTTACGACAAACTCGAAGACCCGATTGAGGAACGCCTCAAACAAACGGGCGGCAGCGGCAACCGCCAGCAAATTACCGAACAGGTCGCCGAAGAATGGAAGCAGAAATTTACTCAAACGCCGCAATTTAAGAAAAATGTTTATGAACCGCTGCGCGACATCGGCAAAGTGCCGCCGCCCGGCGCGTCGAAAAAAAGCCGTTTGGGAATTTTCGGCTCGTTCCGGCAATTTATGACGCTTTCCAGACGTTATTGGGAAGTTCTTTTCCGCGACAAACTCAACCTTTTTATACTGCTCGTCCAAGCTCCGATTATTGCCATTCTGGTTTATTTCGTGATGGGAGCCAATCAGCCGCGCGATTTCGCCTATTTCGTGCTGTCGCTGGTCGCCGTCTGGTTCGGAACTTCAATTTCAGCCCGCGAAATCATCCGCGAACGCGCCGTCTATAACCGCGAGCGAATGGTCAATCTCGGTTTGATTCCGTATATCTTCTCGAAACTTTTCGTGCTTGGAATCATCGTCGGTGTCCAGTGTCTGACGCTTTTTCTGCCGCTTAAACTGCTCGACTTAACCGGCTTGATGCCGATGCCCGGCGAACTGCTCGGCATTCCGCAATTCTGGGCGATGCTTTTAACCGCCGGTGTCGGCATCGCGCTCGGACTGCTGATTTCAGCGTTGGTCAAAACCTCGGAAATGGCGACGAGTCTCGTGCCGCTGATTTTAATTCCGCAAATTTTATTTTCGGGATTAGTCGGTGTGCCGACCGGGATGAATAAAGTATCGGGTTTATTGATGCCCGCCACTTGGTCGTTCGATACGATGAAACGGTTTTCGACGCTGGACACTTTAGAGGAAGAAGGCGCGGACGCGAGCGGCAAAACCGGCGGTCGCGGACTTTATAAATACATCGAAACCGAGAACGATAAAATCATCGCCGATGCCAAATCCGACATCGAAACATATCGCACCGACGCGAAAAAAGATACGGATAAATACAAAGATCAGATGAAGGATTATCTGGACGATGTTAAAAAAGGACAAAACGCCACCGAGCCGAAACAGCCGGAGATGAAGTCCGCGCCGGAAATAAAACCGGCGGTCAAAGTTCCGGAAAATCTCAGTTCATACATCAACTTTCTGCATCCGTGGATGAACGAGATTTTAAATCAGATAGTTTTGATGTTAATGTTTTTTATGCTGGTCATCGCAACTCTGATTGTTTTACGCCTGCAGGATATTGGGTAATTATTACGAGGTTTTTACGAGGTTTTAATGAAAAGTTCATTCGCAAATTTTATTTTATTCGCCGCTTTGTGCGTCGCTTTTTCGAGTTTTACGGCGTGCGGCACGGCAAGCACACAAAAGGAAAAGAGTCCGGTGATCGTATCGCCGTCAAATGTTTCAATCGCGCCAAACTCGACGACCGCCGAAGTCAACGGCGCGAATTTTCCGCCCGTGCCGTCCGGCTTATACCAAGCCGAAATCAAAGATTTAGAAGGCAAGACTTTTAAGCTCGAAGACAAAAAAGGGAAAGTCGTGCTGGTCAATCTCTGGGCGACCTGGTGCGGACCGTGCATCGCCGAAATGCCGCATTTGAAAGAAATGCAGGATAAATATCAGGCACGGGGTTTTGAGGTTCTCGGTTTGAACACCGGCGACAATGAAACGGGCGAAGCCGAACCGGTCGAGAAAATTAAAGCGTTCGTCGCGCAAAAACAATTGAATTATCCGATTGGCTACGCTGACGAAAATTTTTTCAGTCAAATGCTGAAAGTTACCCGAATGGCAGGAATTCCGCAGTCAATTCTCATCAACCGCGAAGGCAAAATGACCGGCATTTTCAAAGGCGGCGGCTCGGCAGTTATCAGTCGGATAAAAGAAACGGTAGACAAAACGATGAGCGAATAAGTTGAGTGAGAAGTGAGAAGTGAGAAGTGAAGATAGGTGAGAAGTGAAAGGTGAGAAATGAGAACCGTTAGCGAAAAATCGCTTCTCACTCCTCACTTTTCACTTCTCACTTTTCACCTATCTTCGGTTCGACCAGAATCGTTTTGAAACTGGATAAACTCACTAATCCCGCGCCCGCGCCTTTCGGTTTATTGACAAACTTTTTTTGCGTGTAATGGACGGCGACTTTCGGCTGTTCTCTGGCGCGGCTGAAAAATGCGGCAAACTGCGCCGCTTCGATCAACGTCTTGTTCGGAATCTCCACTCGGTTCGGATTTTTGACGACGACGTGCGAACCCGGATAATCAGCCGCGTGAAGCCATAAGTCGGAAGATTTAGCGACGCGAAAAGTTAGAAAATCGTTATCTTTTGAACCCTTTCCAACCAAAATTTCAAAGCCTTCGGATGAATTGTAGCGGCGTGCGCCGGTGAAGTCTTCGCTCGACTTATCTTTTGATTTGGTCGGCTTTTCTTCGATTTTCTCGCCGGTAAAATCCATCAAAAACGGCTCGTCTTTTTCCGCAATCGCATCTTCGATTCTTTCCCGCTCGAAAAGCAGTTCCGAAATTTTCGTTTCTAAATCTTTTAGCCTTTGCGAAAGTTCGGTTTGCGCGTTGCGCGCTTTGGTGTAGCGTCTGAAAAACTTGCCGGCGGCATCGGTGATCGAAATATTTTCGTCAACTTCGATTTCGATAGTCGGCGCGTTTTCGTCGTAATAATCCGTCACCGAAATTTTGTCGCCGTGCCTCTTTGCCGTCGCTAGATTGGCGAACAGCAAATCGCCCAATCGTTTCCAGGTTTCCGCGTCGCCGTGATTTCCCAAATCCTGATTGAGTTTTCTCGCCAGTTTCTCCCGCTTGGAGATTTCCTGTTTGATTTTGCTCCGCGCCGCGTTCGCCTTCGATTGAAAAATTCTTTCAGCTTCCTGTTTCAGAAAGTGCGCGTCCAGACTTTCTGACAAACTGGCAAATTCGCCCGGCGGAAAACTTTCTGCCGCAGTGCGCTTTCGCGTCTCCGCATCGCGCACCGGCGGCGCGTAACGCGAAGCGATTTACTGACCGGCTCCGAAAGTTTCGCGGCAGGCATCAAGCACGAAATCGTTTTTATCGAGCAGCAGCAAATTTGCCGAGCGACCCGTCAACTGCGCGACCAGCGTATAATTTTCCGTCTGTCCGAGTTCGTCTTTCGCGGTCAACGCAAG
>JAJAZE010000543.1 GCA_026785925.1 Pyrinomonadaceae bacterium | reverse complement strand
GTCGTCATCGCGCCGCCGGACGGGAACTTGAAAAATTATCTGCGTTCGCTCGAACGATTGCGTGATTTGCCGAATTTACGATTCTTATGCGGCTCACACGGCTCGACGGTCTTCAACGCGAAAGCAAAAATCAAAAGCTATATCGCGCATCGGCTCGAACGCGAACGACAAATTTTAAAAGCTATCGAAAACGGCGCGAAAACCGTGCGCGAAATCGTCGAAACGGTTTATGTTGATCTCAAGCCCGAACTTTTCCGGCTCGCCGAAAAATCAGTCGAGGCGCACCTGGAGAAAATAAAAGAAGAAATTTAACCGCCGATGAACGCGGATAAAAATCAAAAAAATATCGGCGTTCATCGGCGTTCATCGGCGGTTAAATTTCTTCTTTTCACCCTCCAGAACAAGGCGAAACGGCGCGATTTTTTTTACCAAAACTTTTTCCAATCTCGCTTTTTCACCGATGTTTTTCAATTCCTCCGGCGTGAAACTCCGCAGAACCGACAGCGAGCCGTCTTCGCGGACGAGTCGGCTGATACCGAATGCGCGGCAGAAAATCTTGTAGGAAAAATAAGCGGCGCGGTGGCGATGCAAATCAACGACGAAAATTTTGCGGCGCGAAACGCGATTCATTTCGCAAACAATTTTAACGACACCTTCATCCGTAAAATGGTGCGTGAACAAGGAGCAAATCGCGTAATCAAACGAATTGTCGGCAAAGGGCAAATGAAAAGCGTCGGCGCGGACGGCTTCGATTTCGGCGTGGTTTTTAGATTCTTCGATGATCGCATTTGCCGAACGCTCGTTTAATTCCAAACCGAACAGCCGCGCTTTCCGATTATCTTTTCGTGCAAATTCGGCAATCGCCCGCAATAGTTCGCCTGAACCCGCGCCGACATCCAACACGCTGAAAGTTCGTAAATTTCTGCCTTCGATTTCGCGCAGCAGAGTTTTTTTTAAAGCGCGGCGGTCGCCGAGAACGCGGTTGATAAAACTTATTTCCCGCAGGAAACGGTCATATTCTTCCGGCGTGTAATCGCCCGTGTCAATGCGTTCGAGCTGCAAACTGCGCGTCTTCAACATAGATAAAAGTAGGCGCGAACGGCGGCGAAACGTCAAGCGCGTTTTGGGCGAAAAAACTGTTTTGCGTGTAAAATAATCTGTGGAATTTTTAACGAAAATCTTAGCAGTCGCGTTCGGCGGCGCGTTCGGCGCAACGGCGCGTTATTTAATCAATATTTCGCCGCTCGCCGTAATGTTCGGGAAGTTTCCCTTTCATACATTTCTCATCAACGTCAGCGGCTCGTTTCTGATCGGTTTTCTGCTGATAGTTTTCACCGATAAATTCACGGCAAACGAAAATCTGCGGCTCGCTTTGACGGTTGGATTTTTGGGCGCGTTCACGACGTTTTCGACGTTTGAAATGGAGATTTACGAATTGATTCGTGAGCGATTTTTCGTGACGGCGTTTTTTTATTTGTCGTTCAGTATTTTAATCGGATTAGTCGGAGTCGCGGCGGGCGTTTGGCTGGGAAAGAAAATTTAACCGCCGATGTCTCCGATGAACGCGGATAAATCACAAAAAATCTGCGTTCATCGGCGTAAATCGGCGATTAAATTTCTTCGTGCTTCTTCAACAATCTTCACGGCTTCTCCCGCTGTTTTCGCCAGCGCGGTTAAATGTCCCATTTTGCGCCCGCGCCGCGCTTCCTGTTTGCCGTAAAGATGAAGTTTGACGTTTTTATTTTTTAACGCTTCGGCAAAATTCGGTTCGCCGTTTTCCCATAAATCGCCCAACAGATTCGCCATCGCTGAAAGCCGCAAAAATTCGGTCGAGCCGAGCGGCAGACCGCAGACGGCGCGTAGTTGCTGTTCAAATTGACTGCAAACGCAGGCATCAATCGTCAAGTGACCGGAGTTGTGCGGGCGCGGCGCAAGTTCGTTGACCAGCAGTTTTCCGGTGTTTGTCAGAAAAAACTCGACCGTCATCAAACCGACGACCGAAAGAGTTTCCAAAATTTCGCGTGTGATTTCAATCGCTTCGTTGCGGATTTTTTCGGAGACGAAGGCAGGCGCAAAGGAAACGTCTAAAATATGATTTTCGTGCGCGTTTTCGATCACGCCGTAGTGCGCGAAATTTCCCTGAAAATCTCGCGCCGCGACGACGGAAATTTCTTTTTGGTAATCTACAAACGCCTCTAAAACCGCTTCGTTCGCTTCGATTTGCGCGAACGCCGTTTTGCAGTCTTCGATTGATTTTATTTTCGCCTGACCTTTGCCGTCGTAACCGAAACCGGCGGTTTTCAAAATTGCCGGAACACCGATTTCAGC
>JAJAZE010000542.1 GCA_026785925.1 Pyrinomonadaceae bacterium | reverse complement strand
AAATGCACGGCAAAACTCGTCAATCTCAAAAAACACTAGTCAAATATCCGGCGGGCGAAAGTTCTTTCTGATTTATTTAGTTCTATTCAACTAAATTTTATCGAAGGAACAGTTTTCGCTCATCTCTTTCCCCGAACTGTGGCTAGTTACAAACTTTAGGCAAAAACAGCGACGACAACAGCCAAAGCTGTTTTTGTTCCTTGATTACGCAAAAAAAGCCGATTTGAGTTTTTATAATTGATGATGAAGACCAATGGAAAGCGAATATGCCGAGGGTCGGAGTCGAACCGACATGGAATTACTTCCGCCAGATTTTGAGTCTGGTGCGTATACCAATTTCGCCACCCCGGCGTGAATTAAAAATAATAAAACTATTCTCAGATTGCGTCAACCAACCGCCCGTCTATTCCGCAGTAAAAAGTAATTGCAAAACATCATTTTTATATGCTAGATTGGTTTAACTGTTTAAATTATCAAGCAGTCCCGCAGAGTAACGCCAGTCCGAATAATCAAAAAATCCCGAATATGTTCGACTTAACCGAAAGCGAAAAAACAATCCTTGTCATAGATGACAAACCCGTTTCCCGCAAACTCATCGTTGAATTTTTAAGTTCAAAATTTATTTGCCGCGAAGCAGGCTCCGTCGAAGGCGCGTTCGAGCAGTTGTGTAAAAAGGAATATGCCGTCGTTCTTTTGGGATTGTCTCTGGCGAACAATGTTTGCGAAGAAATGATTTCGCAAATTCAAATGATTTCGCCGCCGACAGTGACGATTTTGATCAGCGAACAGGATTCCGCCGAATCAGCCATCGGAGCTTTTCGGGCGGGCGCATTCGATTATATTTTGAAGCCGTTCCAGTTAAAGGTCATCGAGAAATCGGTCAATCGAGCTTTCGAGCATTACGAACGGAAAAGTCTCAAAAGCCGCTATCAATTTCACCTCGAAGAGCTTGCCGCCGAACGCGCCGCCGAAGTTGACAAAGCTCTCGAAGAAGTCGAAAACTCCTATCGCACGACGCTCAAAGCTCTGGTGCAGGCACTGGAATCGCGCGATCTTGAAACGCACGGACATTCGGAGCGCGTCGTAACCTTTAGTTTGCGGCTCGCGCACGAGCTGGGAATGGACAAAGACGCGCTCCGAAATCTTGAACTCGGTGCGCTGCTCCACGACATCGGAAAAATCGGCGTTCCCGACGCGATTTTGCGAAAACCCGCCGCGCTCAACGAAGAAGAATGGAACAAAATGAAACTTCACCCGCAGCACGGGCAAAAGATTTTACGAAATATCGACTTTTTGGAAAACGCGGCGCACCTCGTCGCGCAGCATCACGAAAAATGGGACGGCAGCGGTTATCCATATGGTTTGCGCGGCGAAGACATTGATTTGAGTGCGCGGATTTTCGCGGTCGTGGACGCATTCGACGCGATGACTTCCGACCGCGTTTATCGGCGTGGTCGTTCGTATCAGGACGCGCTCGAAGAACTCGAACGCTGTGCCGGAACGCAGTTTGACCCGCTGATCGTCGAAGCCTTCAAAGTTATTCCGAAAGAAGATTGGGAAATTCTGCGGGCGCGTTCGTTAAATGATAATCAGGAAGTTCACTCGTTTCAGTCGGTCGTCGCCGAACTCGTCTATTCACGCCGACAATTCGATATGGTGCATTGACAATTACGAATTATGAATTTGAGATTTGAAATCTGAAATTTGAAATTACAAAGTGTTTCCGACATTCGTAATTCGTAATTCGTAATTTAGTTCTTCCGCGCCTGCGCCTGAACCGCCGTAATCGCTATCGCGTCAACAATATCTTCGGCTCGGCAGCCGCGCGACAGATCGTTGCAGGGTTTGTCCAAACCTTGCAAAATAGGTCCAATCGCCGTGCCGCCGGTTAATCTTTCCGTTAATTTATAAGCGATATTGCCCGCGTTCAGATCGGGAAATATCAGCACGTTGGCGCGTCCGGCGACGCTTGAACCATTAGCTTTTGAGTCGGCGACCGACGGAACCAAAGCGGCATCGGCTTGGAGTTCACCGTCAACTTCGAGTTCGGGAAAACGCGCGCGAACGGTTTTTGTCGCTTCGACGATTTTATCAACCAACGGATGTTTCGCGCTGCCTTTGGTTGAAAATGAAAGCATTGCGACGCGCGGTTCGACGTTGAGCAGTGCGCGGCACGAATCAGCCGAAGCGATGGCGATTTCCGCCAACTCCGCCGCGTTCGGGTCAATCACCACGCCGCAATCGGCATAAATCATCGCGCCATTCGCCCCAAAATTGGCATCAGGAACGGTCATCAGGAAAAACGACGAAACGATTTTGAATCCAGCTTGCAAGCCGACGCATTGAATCGCCGCGCGAACCGTGTGCGCCGTCGTGTTCGTTGCGCCGGCGACAGAACCGTCAGCTTTGCCCATTCTGACCAGCAGATTACCGTAAAAAAGCGCGTCTTTGACCGTCTGTTCTGCTTCTTCCAAAGTTACACCTTTGGCGCGGCGCAGTTCGTGATAAAGCGTGGCGACTTTGCCGAAATCGTTTGATTTACGGTGATCGAGAATTTCCACGCCGTTCAGATTCGCGCCAATCGCGTGCGCCGCCGCCCGAATTTTTTCCTCGTCGCCGAGCAGCGTAATTTTAGCTATTCTCTCGCGGACGCACATTTCCGCCGCCTGCACCGTCCGCGCGTCTTCGCCTTCCGGCAAAACGATGTGCTGTGTATTTGCCGAAGCGCGTTGTCGTATTTTTTCCAAAATCATAAGCTCACTCAAACAATTCGCCGTCAAAAATTAAATGATAAATGATAAACGGCAAAAGTAAAGACTTGCCGAAACGCCGCGCTTTTCTTAGACTGAAAGAAACCGATTAGAAAAGGAAAAATTATGAGCGAAACACAATTAACCGCCAATCAGCCGCGCCAGATAAGCAAAAAAGAGTCGAAAGGCAGAATGAAAAATTTGCTGATGTTTCTGCCGAATATGTTCACGCTGTTGGGCAGGCTCATTAAAGACAGCCGCGTTCCGCTCGCTGAAAAAGTGTTGTTTGCGGGCGCGATTTTTTATGTGATTATGCCGCTCGATTTTATTCCCGACGTAATTCCGTTTGTCGGGCAGATTGACGATATTTATCTGGTCGCGCTGACATTTTTGCGCCTGATAAACAAAACTGACGAAAGCGTTATCCGCGAGCATTGGACGGGCGGCGGCGATATTGTCGGCTTGGCGAATTCGGTGGCGAACTTTGCGCCGATGTTTTTGCCGAAAAGAATTTCGCGTGTGCTTTCGGCAAAGGTCGAAGTCACGCCGAACATCAATTCGCTAACCGACATTACCAAAAATAGAAAGCCCATTCTGACTGAATCCGGCGGCGGCGACAGCGACGAAAAAGTTAAAATCGCTTCACCTTCTTAACCTTAAAAGACGATCTTTAAACCACGAAAAATCGCGCAGATAAAGTCAGTTTGGAATTAGCAAAAACAGGGAAGAGGTAGCCGCCGGAAAAAAAAAAAAAAAAAAAAAAAAAATTTTTTTTTGTTTTTTTTTTTATTTTTTTGTTTTTTTGGGGGTAATTTTTTTTTGGAGGACCCAGTTTTTTTTGGGTTTGTTTTGGGTTTTTTTTGGGTTTTTT
>JAJAZE010000541.1 GCA_026785925.1 Pyrinomonadaceae bacterium | reverse complement strand
GAGATTGCCTGTGGTTTGCACAACTTGCGAGTAACATTTCGACAACCAATGCAAACTATTGATATTACTAATCTTGAAGAATTGTTTTATTTCCAATAATGTCTAATGATTAAAGTTATCGAAAAAACCAAAAAAGAAACCGGAGAGCGTTTTGACAGTTTGATTGTCGAAATACCGAAAGACTTTGCGCTTTCGCACGGACTGCCGGAGAAATCGCTGGCGACTTTGACTTTGCAAAATGGAAAGATGGTTTCGGAGATAATTTCCTACACGGAGGCGGACGAAGCCGAGATTGGAGATTTTATCGCTCGTTTCCCGGAGTTTGACGCGGAGATGAAAAAACTTGGCGACTGAAAATTTCGTTTACCTGACGGTTGCCGAAGCCGTCAAATTCCACGTTTTGTATATGCGGCGCGTCGGCGAAACGCGCTTTGGAGTTTTTGATAAAAGACTGGTTGAATCGGCTCTGATGCGTCCGCAACACGCGGCTGATTATGAAAACGCCGACGTTTACCGGCAAGCCGCGACGATGCTTTTCGGCTTGATAAAAAGTCATCCGTGGGAAGGCGGCAATAAACGAACCGCGACATTTCTGACGAATTTATTTTTGAAAAGAAACGGTTATAAAATTATCGCGCCCACAATTGGTTTAATTGAACTTTGTCTAAAAATAGAGTCGAATGATTGGAAAGTTGACGAGATTGAAGGCTGGCTGCGTGACAGAACTTTGAATTTATAATGAACCTCTCGACCGACATTTTTATTCCGCCGATTATGCCTGACCGCACAAAATCGGTGCGTTTGCGGTTTGAGTTTGACGATGAAGAAAACAAACTGAACGCCGATGAATTTTGGGATTTTTGCAGTCAAAACGATAAACTACAAATCGAACTGACGAATGAAAACGAAATCACCGTGACTTTTCCAAAAGGTTTTGCATTCAGTCAAAAGTCTATTGAAATTTTACTGCAATATCGAACAGGACAAATCTTTAATCATTTGGTCGGTTACGCTTTGCCGAATGGTTTGATTTTGTCGCCGAGTTTTTCGTGGATAGCAAAAGAGAGATTTGAGAGCTTAACTGAAGACCAAAAGGAAAAACTAATTTATCTTTGTCCCGATTTTATCATCGAACTTCGTTCGTCGGAAAAATCAGAAGATTTACAAAACAAAATGCGCGAATCCATCGAAAACGGTGCGCGGATTGGTTGGCTGATTGATCCGAAGGAAACCAAAGTTCACATTTATCGCGCAAACGGCGAAGTCGAGATTCTGACGAATCCGAAATCTGTTTTGGGTGAAGATGTTTTGCAAAATTTTGAACTCGATTTGACGGAGATTTGGTGAAAATCAACGCAATAAAATTAACCGATGAGTAATGCCCGTCAAAATTTAATCCGTATTTTGCAAAACGCTCACGCGGGCGAACTGGCGGCGGCTTTCGCTTATCGAGGGCATTGGAAATCTTTGAAAAGCGGCGCGGCGGAATGCGAAGGAATTAAAAAAATCGAACGCGAAGAATGGGAACATCGGGAAAATGTCGCGCGTTGGCTTGTAAAATTGGACGCGCAGCCGCGTCCCCTGCGTGAAAAAATGTTTTGGACAATCGGCAAAACTATCGGATTGGCGTGTTACGTTTCGGGCTGGTTTTTTCCGATGTATTTTGCGGGCAGACTGGAAAGTAAAAACGTCCAGGAATACGTTGACGCGGCGGAATACGCGAAGGAATTGGAAATGAAAGAATGCTTTGACGAAATGATGGAAATGTCGCGCGTCGAAGGCGAACACGAGATTTTCTTTAGTCAAACGGTGGCGACTCATCGCTTGCTGCCGCTGACGCGCAGATTTTTTCATTGGAGCTAAAATAACGCCGACGATCTGCCGGCAGGATTCCGGCGTTCCCTTTAATGCCTAAAAACAAAAGCAATTTTCAGATGAAACTCGAATACTTTGCCGTGCGCGGAATCGTCGGCGCGCTCGGTTTGCCGCCGCTTCGTTTTTCGATGAATCTGGGCGCGGCGTTCGGGAGATTCTTTCAGAGATTCGCTCCCAAACTCAACCGCGTCGGCGGGCGAAATCTGGAGATTGCTTTCCCTAATTCGGATGAAATCGAACGGCAAAAAATTTTGCGCGGCTGCTTTGAAAATTTGGGCAGACAGCTCGGACTCGTCAGCCATTTTTCGCGTCTGGCGCGGGAAAATCTTTCGGACGTAATCCGTGTTCAAGGACTTGAGCATTGCGCGGCGGCGCACGCGGCGGGGCGCGGCGTGATATTTTTCACCGCGCATTTCGGCGGTTGGGAAGCCTCGCATCTCGCCGTTTCCGCCGCCGGTTTTCCGATCAATGTGATTGTCAGGCGAATTGATAATCCGCTGGTGGAAAACTTCGTCGGCAATCTGCGAAGCCGCTTCGGGTCGCGCACGATTGACAAAAAAACATCGGCGCGCGCGATGTTTCGGCGGCTGAAAGCGGGTGAGATATTGGGCATTCTCGCCGACCTCAACACGCAGGAACACGAAGGCGTTTTTGTTGATTTTTTCGGCGTTCCGGCTTCGACTTCCGCCGGAATAGCAAAACTGGCTTTGCGAACCAATGCCGCCGTGCTGCCCGGCTTCGCCGTTTGGCAGCCGGACGAGCAAAAATATCTGCTGCGGCTCGAACCGCCCGTCGAATTTAAGCGGACAACCGACGACGAACGCGACGTGCGCGATTTGACTCAGAAAATTACCGGCATAATCGAAGATTATGTCCGCCGCTTTCCCGACCAGTGGCTCTGGATTCACAAACGCTGGAACACGCGACCGAAAGGCGAACCGCAGTTATATTGAGTAAAGAGCAGCAGTAGGCAGCGGCGGTAAGCAGTAACTTGTTAAATTCAAACTTGAGTTTTAACCGTCAACTACTTACTGCCGCTGTCTTCTGCCGCTGTCTTCCGCCTACTGTTCTCGAAACCAATCGGTGAATTTCTCGATTCCTTTTTCAATTTTGGTTTGCGGATTATAATTCAAATACTCTCGCGCTTTTGAAATATCGGCGAAGGTTTGCGCGACATCGCCCGGCTGTAATTCGCGGCGATCAATAATTGCTCGTTTGTCGAGATTTTTTTCAAGCAGTTCAATCAAATAGTTTAATTCAACCGTATCGGATTCGCCGAGATTGAAAACTTCAAACATTGACCCGTCGTAATCAATCGCGGCGCGAACGCCCTGGATAATATCGTCAACGAAAGTGTAATCGCGGCGCGTCGTGCCGTCGCCGAAAACCTGAATCGGCTTGCCTTCGGAAATAAGCTGCGAAAATTTGCGAATCGCCAAATCGGGACGCTGGCGAGCGCCGTAGACGGTGAAAAATCTGAGACAAACGGCGCGAATCGCGTAAAGGTGCGAATAAGTGTGACACAAAAACTCGCCCGCCGCTTTGGTCGCCGCGTATGGCGAAATCGGGTTGAAAATTTGGTCGTCTTCCGAGAATGGCACTTTTTCGTTGTTGCCGTAGACGCTTGAGGACGAACCGAAAACGAATTGTTTGACACCGAAATCTTTTGCTAAATCGAGCAGATTCAAAGTGCCGTTGATGTTCGTTTCCGCGTAAAGTTTCGGCTGTTCGAGCGACGGGCGAACGCCCGCCCGCGCCGCCAAATGCACAATCACGTCGAAATTATTGGCGGCGAAAATTCCGCGCAAAGATTCCGCGTCGAAAATATCGGCTTCAAACAAACGAAAATTTTCGTCGGGCAAAAACGGCGCGACGTTGGCGCGTTTGAGCGCGGGCGCATAGAAATCGTTGAAATCGTCAATGACAGAAACGCACCACGATTTTTCCGAGAGCAGTTTTTCAACCAGATGCGAACCGATAAAACCCGCGCCGCCGGTGACTAAAATATTTTTCTGATTTTTCACAATCTGTAAAACTAACACGCCGAAAATGCGTTTGGCAAAGTTAAGCACCTAAACGAAAGTTTTACAAAATTTTGCTTAAAGTTCAGAGTCCACGCTTCAGCGTGTGTTTCCGCTAGCGAAGCGCGGCGGAAAGGCAAACTAAAGTTTGGACTCTGAACTTTAAGCAAAATACCCGCAAACTTTGACTGACTTGTTTGTCTAATTCAAAAATTTCTGGCGCGAATGAAAGCGGTGAACGAGTTCCTCCAAAAAACCTTCGTAGGTAAAATTTCGTAAATCGTAACTCGGCTTCAGTTTATACATCAGCGGCAAAGCGACGCGCCACGCCATCCAGGTTCTCTGCCGTTCGGTCAAATCCCAACGCCGCCGCAGAAAACTTTCGGCGACCTCGATCTCCGAAACGCTGAGAATGCTGACATCCGCTTGAAACTGCGGCGGTTTGTTAACGCGCCGGAAAGCCGCGTCGCTGACCGGATTGGAAAAAGTTTCGGCAAACGTCGGTGCTTCGTCCAGCCGTTCGCGGACGACGACCGTTCCCGCAAACATATCACCGATGCGCTGATCGCGGCTGCTCAAAAAAATCGCAATCAAGCCGATTGAATAAACCGGCAACACAAAGCCCGGCACGGCATCGAAAATCCGCAGCAGATTTCTGGCGAGAGCTTCCCACAAAGTTACTGGGCGACCGTCTTCCCGAATCACGCGCAGCTTCAAAAGTTTTTTGCCCGGCGTTTGCCCGTTCCAGAGCCATTCAAAAAAAACAAAGTAACCGGCGAAAATCAAAAACAAAGCGATTATCATCAAGGCAATCGTCCATTTCGGCATCTCCCGCAGCAGCGTCGAATTTTCAATCGTCGTCAAATCGCCGAAACCGGCAATGCTCAAAAAAGCGTAAGCGACGACGAAAATCACGAAATACTGAATCGCGTGGTCAATGGCGACGGCGAGAAAACGATTGCCGATGGACGCGAGCGCGAACGCCAGCGGAACCCGTTCGGGCGTTTCGATAATCAGGATTTCTTCGGTTTCGATAAATAATTGAGACATTGTTTCAATGTGACGGTCAGATTGATTTTACGCGCAAAAACTTTCGTTTGCCGACTTGCAGCAAAATTTCGTCGCTGAACCGGATTTCGGCACTTACATTGGAAATCTTTTCGCCGCCGATTTTCACGCCGCCTTGTTCGATTAACCTTTTCGCTTCGCCTTTTGACGCGGCGAGATTGGTATTGAAAAGCAAATCAATCAATTTATAATTTCCGGCGGCAATCTGCACTTCTTTGATTTCGTCGGGAATTTCCTTTTTGACGAAACGGCGGTTAAATTCCGCTTCGGCTTTGGCGGCGGCTTCGGGCGAATGAAAATCTTTGATAATCTGTTTTGCCAGATTAACTTTCAGATTGCGCGGATTTTCGCTGCTCGATTTCATCGCTTCGATTTCCGAGGGCGCAATGTCGGTCAAAAGTTCGTAGTATTTCCACATTAAATCGTCGGAAACGCTCATTATTTTGCCGAACATTTCGTTTGGAGCTTCGTCAATGCCGATGTAATTGTTCAGCGATTTCGACATTTTGTGAACGCCGTCCAAACCTTCCAAAAGCGGCGTGGTCAAAATCACCTGCGGCTCTTGATCGTATTCGCGCTGAAGATTTCTGCCCATCAAAAGATTAAATTTCTGGTCGGTTCCACCGAGTTCGATGTCGGCTTCAAGCGCGACCGAATCGTAGCCCTGCACCAGCGGATAAAGAAGCTCGTGCAGCGCAATCGGCTTTTCTTCATTCAATCTTTTAGTAAAATCGTCGCGTTCGAGAATTTGCTTGACGGTCGTGTGCGAGGCGAGCTTGATAAATCCGGCTGCGCCCTGCGCTTCAAACCATTCGGAATTAAAACGAATTTCGGTTTTATCCGGGTCTAACAATTTAAAAATCTGCGT
>JAJAZE010000540.1 GCA_026785925.1 Pyrinomonadaceae bacterium | reverse complement strand
TTACCAGAACCGGATTAATCGAAAGATTTTAGCGCATACCGTCGGAGTCTTTTTTAACATTATGTTAGGCAATCAACCGCTTCAATTAGCTGGTTTGATTATTGACTGAAAAAGTCGCACACAAGGTAATGTTTATCAATTTCCTCGACACTTTGCGGATTCTCCAACGCCGACAAATCGCCCGCGTCTTCGCCCAGGTGTGACGCGCAAATTACGCGGCACATCGCTTGGCGTTGCGGGTTTTCGGCAAGGTTATCAATTGGGAAACAAATCTTTGACGGCACGAGCAAAAAGACATTTGTTATTGCATAGAACAGCGATGAAAAAGCGTGCGAAAATCCTGCCAAGCGTGTCGTCCGTGTCCGATGGTGTAAATTGTCATCGAATCGGAACCTGTGGTAATCAAAACATTAAACCTCAACTCAGCCAGCCGCTGAAAGTTTGAAAAAGCAGCCAGCCGTTGAGCGCGGCGATGATGACGGCAATCGTGTAACCGGCGATTTTTATCTTTTTTGAATTGACGAATTCGCCCATTTTCGCTTTTTCGCTGGTGAACATCACGAGCGGGAAAACGGCGAAACTAAGCTGCATACTCAAAACTACCTGGCTCAGAATCAAAAGCCGCGTCGTGCCGCTCGCGCCGTAATAAAACGTCACGATAATCGCCGGAACGATGGCGATCAGGCGCGTTATCAAGCGTCTCAGCCACGGACGAATGCGAATATTTAAAAAACCTTCCATCACGATTTGACCGGCGAGCGTTCCGGTCAAAGTCGAATTTTGTCCCGACGCGAGCAGCGCCACGGCGAACAAAGTGCTGGCTCCGGCGGTTCCCAAAAGCGGCGTTAGAAGTTGATAGGCTTCTTCGATTTCGGCGACTTGGTAATTTCCCGTGCGGTAGAAAACGGCGGCGGCGACAATTAAAATCGCGGCGTTGATAAACAGCGCGAGAATCAGCGAAGCGGTCGAGTCAATCGTCGCAAATTTTATCGCCTCGCGTTTGCCTTCGCTGGTGCGCTCGTATTGGCGCGTTTGGACGATTGACGAGTGCAGATAAAGATTGTGCGGCATCACGGTTGCGCCCAAAATTCCGATGGCGATATAGAGCATTTCGGGATTGGTGATAATTTGCACCGAAGGAATAAAGCCTTTGGCGATGCCGACAATCGAAGGCTGCGAGGCGATGATCTGGATGCCGAAACAAATTCCGATGGTGATAATCATCGTCACGACGACGGCTTCAATCCAGCGAAAACCCCGGTTTTGCAGCAGCAGCAGAATCATCACGTCAAACGCCGTCAGCAAAACGCCGTAAATCAAAGGAATGCCGAACAACAAATTCAGCGCAATCGCCGAGCCGATCACTTCCGCCAAATCGCACGCGATAATCGCTATTTCACACAGAATCCACAATATAAACGCGACCGGCGGCGAAAAATGATCGCGGCACGCCTGCGCCAAATCGCGGTCGGTGACGATACCCAAACGCAGGGCGAGTCGCTGCAAAAAAATCGCCATCAGATTCGAGATCATAATGACGCTCAAAAGCGCGTATTCAAATCGTGAACCGCCAGCAATATCGGTCGCCCAGTTTCCCGGATCCATATATCCGACCGCGACCAGAAATCCCGGACCGGAAAACGCAAACAGTTTTCGCCAAAATCCCGCATCGCGCGGAACCAGCATTGTTGAATTAGATTCCGGCAAGCTCGGCTGGGTCTGCTCTCGCCGCCAACTTTTTGTTTCTGCGTTCACGCTCATTCGTAAAGATATTAAGGACTGTGTAGTTTTTTTAGGTTTTTACCACAAACCCGACTGTATGAAAATGTTAATTAAAAAATTTTGCGATAATCTCCATTATTGATTTTTTAATCCGCTGTTGGCAATTTCCTCGACTGAGTTCAGATTCTCCAGAGCCGACAAATCGCCCGCGTCTTCGCCTAAATACGCCGAACGAATCACGCGGCGCATTACTTTGCCGTTGCGCGTTTTCGGCAGTGCGGCGACGAAAAGAATCCGCGACGGCGCAAGCGGTTTGCCCATATCTTTGGCGACGAGAGCTTTTAATTCCGTTTCCAAATCATCACCCGCGCCCGTTTTCAAAACGCAGAAGGCGATCATTTTCGTCCCCTTAATTTCGTCGGGGATGCCGATGACGGCGGCTTCGGCGACATTTTCGTGCGCGACTAAAAGGCTTTCGACTTCCGCCGGACCGACACGTTTGCCCGCGACTTTCAAAGTGTCGTCGCTTCTGCCCAAAATAAAATAATGCCCGTCCGCATCCGTCATCGCCCAATCGCCGTGAACCCAGATGTTTTCAAAGCGCGACCAATACGTTTCCAAATATCTCTCCGGCTCCTGCCAGAAACCGCGCGCCATTCCGATCCAGGGTTTTTTAATCGCCAGTTCGCCGACTTCGCCCGTGCCGACCGATTCGCCTTTATCATTCAAAATATCCGCGTCAATTCCCGGACACGCGGCGGAAAAGCCGCACGGTTTAATCGGCAAAAGCGGATTATTCATCAGAATTCCGCCGGAGATTTCCGTGCCGCCCGAATAATTGATAATCGGTAATTTGCCGTCGCCGACTTTCTCGAACAGCCACCACCAAGGCGCGGGATTCCACGGCTCGCCCGTCGAAGCAAAGGCGCGGAGGCTCGATAAATCGTGCTTTTTCGGCAGTTCGTCGCCGTGCGCGGCAAGTGTGCGGATGAGCGTCGGCGAGATTCCGAGAATTTCGACTTTGTGTTTCGCGGCAAATTCCCACATTCTATCGGGTTTCGGGAAATCGGGTGCGCCGTCGTAGATGCAAATCGTCGCGCCGTTTATCAATGCACCGTAAATCAGCCACGGTCCCATCATCCAGCCGATGTCGGTGAGCCACGAAATGCGCGTACCTTTCCCAACGTCCGTGCCGAAAGCCATATCCTGCGCCGCTTTTATCGGAAAGCTCAGATGCGTGTGCGCGATGCCTTTCGGCTTGCCCGTCGTGCCGGAAGTGTAAAGAATTATCAACGGGTCTTCGGCAAGCGTCGGTTCAACGAAATTTGTTTGTTCTGTGTTTTTAATAAGCAAATCTTTGAAATTTACATAAGAAAAATCTCGTTTTGAATCTTTCCAGCGTTTGTTGAGTGTCTCAATTGAATTATGTAAATCTAAGCGCAGTTCCAATACTTCCTCTGGTGAAAGAAATTTGACTAAAGAAGTATCTTCTCCGTATTTCTCAATACGACGAAGAACTACGAATACTTTTTCGATTGTTGGAGAATTTTCAACTGCTTTTGATGCACTAGATAGAGAATAAATGTCCTTTCCGCGACGCGGGAAAACGTCGGATGTAAAGATTGCCTTTGCGCCAACTGCATTCATCCGTGAAGAAATTGCTTCAACTCCGTAACCCGAAAAAACGGGAACGGCAATCGCTCCGATTCGATTGATTGCCAAAATCGCAACAACTGTTTCAATCATCATCGGCAAATGAATCCCAATTGCATCGCCTTTTTCTAAATCATTTGCCCGCAAACCAGCCGCGCAAAATTCAACCTGTTCGAGCAATTCCGCATAAGAAACTTGTCGAACTTCGCCTTCTTCGCCTTCCCAAATTATCGCGGGCTGATCTTTCATCTCATCCGTCTGCCAGCGGTCGAGGCACATTTCCGTGATGTTCAAACCCGCGCCGGCGCACCAGTTTGGAAACTCGATGCCGTGTTCAGTGTCCAGCAATTTTTCGTATGGCGGGTTAAATTTTATATCGAGAAAACGCAAAATTTCCGCCGTGAATTTCTCCACGTCCGCAATCGAATAACGATAAAGTTCGTCAAACGAATTCACGCCGACTTGCCGCATAAATTTTGTTAATTGAGC
>JAJAZE010000539.1 GCA_026785925.1 Pyrinomonadaceae bacterium | reverse complement strand
ACTATAAACTCGGCGGATTTTCTCTACGAACGTGGAGATGAACCGGCGGTGCAAACTGCGGCACACCGCCGACATAAATTTTCTCTACGAACGTGGAGATGAACCGGCGGGCGCGGTTTTACCTCTAGTTTTTCCGCGATTTTCTCTACGAACGTGGAGATGAACCTGACCTGCACCCGTAAAATTACTCCTAGTGAATGGCGAGAATCAACTAAAATTAAAATAGGAGATTCGAGCAATGAAAAAGACTTTTACGGACGAGCAGATCGCCTCGGATTCTGCGTGGATTTGAAGGCAGTGGAAAAACTATTAAAGAATACTGCCGGGAGAAGAATGTCAGCGAAGGCACATTTTACAAATGGCGCAGTCGCTTCGGGACGATGGAAGCCTCGGAGGTCAAAGAATACCGGCAGTTGCAGCCAGAGAACGCCAGATTGAAAAGACTGCTTGCCGAACGCGACCTGGAAATTGATGTGATGAAAGAGGTGCTGGCAAAAAAGTGGTGACCGCTTGAACGCCCGCCGGGAAGCGGTGGAGTTCATCAAAACGCGCCACATCTCCGAGCGGCGCGGCTGCCGATTAGTTTCTTTCAATCGGAAATCGTGCCGGTATCGGAAACGGCAGCGGACGGACAGCGCGCTGATCAAACGGCTGCGCGAGTTGGCAATTGAGCATCCGCGATTTGGGTATTGGCGAATCCACGCGCTGCTCAAACGAGAAGATTTCAAGATCAATCTCAAATGTGTTTACCGGTTGTGAAAACAGGAGAATTTGAGTTTGCCGAAGAAGCGACCGCGCAAACCGCGTGCGAAGGCAGCCGTCGGGATTGTCCCGAAAGCGACGCGCCCCAATCAGGTCTGGACGTATGATTTTGTCTTTGACCAAAGTCTGTCAGGCAGAAGTTTGAAGATGTTGACCTTGATTGATGAATACACCCAGGGCGTGTCTGGCGGTTGAAGTTGGCATTTCGATTAAAAGCGAACGAGTCAGGCGGATTCTTCAAAGAATTTGTGCTGACAAAGGCAATCCGGAGCTAATGAGATCGGATAACGGTTCGGAATTTATCGGCAAAGCGGTCAATGAGTGGTTGGCGGAAAAGAGCATTAAGCCGATATTTATTGAACCCGGAAAACCGTGGCAGAATGGCAAAGGCGAAAGTTTTAACGTGAAACTCAGAGACGAATGTCTGAGCCGCGAATGGTTCTCGTCCGTCAAAGAAGCGCAAGTAGTAATTGAGAAATGGCGGAAATTCTACAACGAAGAAAGACCACATTCGAGTTTAGGATATTTGACTCCGTTGGAGTTGCAATCAAAGATGGAAAATAATCAATCTCTCGCCATCTGATTGGAGTAACAAATCGGGGCTGGACAAAACAACAATTGCGAAATCCGGCAATCGCTTTTAGTTAATTTGAGAAAGTCCTAAAAATATGAGGCAAAAAAAAAACAAAACGCGATGAATTATTTATTCATCGCGTTTTATTCTTTTCCAAATCAAACTTAAATCAAGGCTGATTTAAAGGCGGCGGAACAAAGGTCGAATCGAGAAATCCGAGCTGTGTCGGAAAATTCGCCGCCGTCGGTTTCACTCCTGTATTTACCCAATTGGTAATTGCCGTCAGCGAAGCGATGAGCTGTTCGCCGGTAAAATTGCAGTGACCGTTGCCGTTGGTATAAGTCTGAAACAATAAATTTTCACGGGCGGCGCGAGCGACCGTAAATGAATAATCGCGCTCGTGAGAAACTGGCACCAGCGGATCGTAAAGCGTGTGAAGCGTCAAAACCGGCTTCAAAATTTTGCCCGAATAACGCGCGTTTTGCTCGACATACAGACGCGACGCAGGCGGCGCACTGATGTTCCGCCGGGCATTGAGCGCGGCGAGGTAGGCATCGGCGATGCTTGCCGAAATACCGAGCGTTGCGAGATATGTTTTTTCTTCATCGGTCAGATAATAAACCCGGTTCAAATTTTGGACGACCGGACCACCGGCGCGGCGTTCTAATTCGGCGCGGGCTTCGGTCGAGAAAAACATATCCGTCACAACCCAGTTCGGGTAAAAACTCGGCGGCGCGGGCGGCGCAATACCGCGTCCGGGCGTTCCGGTGACGAGACGCAGAAACTCAAACTTCGGATAATTCGCCTGATTCTGCAATTCGGGACCGAGTTTCGCCAGAACTTCCGTGTCAAAATCCAGATCGTCGCGCACGTCGCCGGGCGTTCCCCACGCTGCCGGCATTCCGAAAACCGTGTCATACGCGAGCATCAAATCGCCCGCCGCATCCCACGAACTCGGTGCGCCGCCGCCGACCGCGCAGGCGCATAACGCGCCGTCATAAACATTGCCCGGCTGTTCCATACTTTTGAATCCAATGACCGTTCCCATCGAAACGCCCCATAAAATCACTTTGCTCGGTCGGCTGACACGACGGCGGAAAAAACCTACCAGATTCTTTAAATCCGCCACGCCTTCTTGGACCGCCCAACCGTTGTTTTTGTAAGCCGAACCGGAAAGCGCGTAGCCCTGACTGAGCAAAATCGGTTCGAGCGCGGGACTCGGCGCAATGTCGGCGGTGCGATTGTCGGTTTCGCCCGGATGATCTGCGAGGTCACGGTAGCCGTGCGCGTAAACGAGCAATACGCCGTTCCAATTGGCAGGCACGGCGATTCGATACGGCGCGTTATCAATCGTGCCGGAAAAATCTGTCGGTAAAGTGATTTGAGCGGTGGCTGAATACAAAAATCCACCCGACAGAACAACCATTATGGCTATCAAAAGCGATACTTTTTTTGTCATTTTATCTCCCTTTAACTTTGATAAATTGAAATTTATCTGCGGACTAAAATTTGGAAGCAATGCTTCGGCTATCCTCAAATTCATTAACCTACAAGCAAATATTCTTTGCAAAACGCAAAGCGTGCGCGGTCTTACGCCACAAAAAGTCGAAATCCACAATGCGGGATTGCTTCCAGAGGCGAACCAACCGGATTTGCCGTTCAAATTTGATATTTTATTGCGCCGAAATGCCCCCAAAGTATAACAAAATCGTGGCGGCGCGGTCAAAGAATTTTCAGCCTGTTGAGTAATGCCTCAATCATAAGTTACAGAAGCCATTTCTTGAAAATAGATTTATTGAAAACAAAAGACTTACGGCTTTTCGAAATTTAAAATTGCCACCTCAGAACTTACAGTTGAGGCATTACCCTGTTGATCTTCAACACAACAAACTTTTTCAGTATGGCGATTTATTTTATGGCGATGTATCTGTTAGGCGCGTCGTTCGGACATTATGTTGTCGGCGCGATCAGTGATTTTTTCACGCACCAAGCCGCAGCGACGGCGGGAATAACTGAATTTTCCGCCGCCGCGCTCGAACCGTTTCGCGCCGCCGGTCTGCGTTCGGCGATGTATCTCGTGCCGATTTTAAGCGGAATTTTAACGCTCGTATTATTCGCCGCGTCGCGCACGGTGGAAAAAGATGTCGGGAAAATTCAGATTTGGATGCGCGAAAATTCGCAAACCAAATAGAATGTAATTATGAAATTACCAATCTCATTTGAAGAAGTTTCATATTTCAAAAACGAATATCGCGGTGATTTGATCGTGACGAAAGGTGTTAAGTAGTCTGTAAATTAAATTTTGTTCAGTTTTAGTCGTTTCTTTTTATTATGAATTTCTGCACGGGACAAAAACATTGTTAAAAGGTAGTTAATAGAAAGCGGATACCTTGTGTGCGACTTATTTTGAGTGTTCCAAAGCGTCAATTCCTGTAAAATGATTTTGCACAAAATCATTTTACAGGAGTCAAGACACTTTGGAACAAGATATTTTTATCATTTTTGTTTACGATTTGGTAGCTGATTTAATGAACTCTATCGAACAACAACATAAATTTCGGCGGGCGGGTTTTCCGCCCAAACTGACCGATGCCGAAGTT
>JAJAZE010000538.1 GCA_026785925.1 Pyrinomonadaceae bacterium | reverse complement strand
GCACATCGAATTGTTGTTCGACTTCGCCAGCGCGGGCGAATGCTCATCCGCCAGGACAATCGCCAGACCGCTCTGGTCGGCTAATTCGTCCCGCCGTTTCTCGTCTATAAATTCGTCTGCCTGTTCGCCTGGTTTCATTTTGAGATGCAAAGCAACCTCCGCGCTGCTCTTCAGAGGTCTTCCGATATTCTCGCCGCTGATTGCTTATACGGCTAGATATACATCGAATCGCCGCCTGATTTCAAGAAAAAATTCGTCGTTTGTGCCGGTAAATAATTATGGCATATAACGTGTTTTCAAAACTATCTAAACAGCCGGACAAATCAAAAGCCGGAGCGCGGATTTCGTTCGCTAACGCAGTGAGAGCGAGGTTGTGCGCGTTGGCGACAAATAACTCGATTTTAAACGGATCGTCCCGCACTGCCTGCGCTGGACGGGCGAGGAAGTTTCCGCGCTTCGACTAATGTCAGTTTAATTTTTAGAATAGTAACTGATGTTACGCAAAAATGCGGCTCTGCCGCTCGATGTGCGGAAAGGCTTCGCCTTTCCGCTAAGTTTCTCCTAATTTTATCGAGGCTGCGCCTCACGGCGGCGGCACAGCCGCAAAATTTCAGAGAGTAACGACCGGAAAGGCAAAGCCTTTCCGCACATCGGCGGGCAAAGCCCGAAAAAACATTCGCTGCGTAACATCAGATAGTAAGTGCGATAGGCAAGCAGTAAATTAGGTTGAACGCATTCGATACAGAAGTGTCTGATTACATATCGAACCAATCACGCCGATATGAGCGAAACTGCATAATATATTGAGTCGGGCTTTATGGCACACATCTTGTAACAACACGGGAAACAAGTCAGCGGCGTTTTAGATAAATCAAGACGAAGTTTTAATTTCTAAGGAGGATTTTTGGATTTATGGCAGACGACAACACAATTTCAACATTAAATAATTTAATCGAAACCAACAAAGACGGGCAGGAAGGATTCAAGCAGGCGGCGGAAGGCGTGACGCGCAGCGATGTCAAATCGGCTTTTTACGAATTTGGGCAGCAGCGGGCGCAGTTTGCCGGAGAGCTGCAAAGTCTCGTCAGAGAATTGGGCGGCGACCCGGAAACGACTTCCAGCACGGTGGGCGCGCTGCACCGAAGTTGGATTAACATCAAATCGCTCGTCACCGGAAAGGACGAAGCCGCGATTTTGAACGAAGCCGAGCGCGGCGAAGATTCCGCCATCAACGCTTATAAAAAAGCGTTGGAGGAAACTTTACCGGCAAACGTGCAAACCGTCGTTCAAAAACAGGCGACGGAAATCAAAGCCGCTCACGATAAAGTCAGAAGTATGCGTGATTCGGCAAACGCGGCGACCAGCTAGAAAAATTTTCATTTACAGCCTAAAAAATGGGAGCATTGCGCTCCCATTTTTTGTTATTTCGATTAAAATGATTGAGCGGTTCGACACAAATGTCTGAGCCTTTTGAATAAATTTCCGTCTTCATTTAGAGTCCACGCTCTCGGCGTGTATTTCCGCCGCGCTTCGCTCGAAGGAAATGGCAAACTGAAGTTTGGACTATAAACGAAGGCGGAAATTCCAAAAAATTCGATTACAGAGCATTAGTTTTCCCAATCACCAAACAGCGCAAAGCCTGCCCAATAAAACGGATGAGTCGTTTTTTCAGATTTTAGTTTTTTGAGTGCCGCCGTTCGCAACGCCTCGTTTTTTGTCTGATTGTTTTTATCATTCAGTTCAGAATAAAAATCAATCATAAATTCGGCGGTCACTGCCGAATCAACTTTCCAATTGCTGGCAATCACGGTCGAAACTCCGGCGGCGGCGAAGCTCCACGCCAATCCGACCATTCCCTCGCCGTCAAACTCGCGCCCGCGAGCCGTTTCACACGCCGACAGCACAACCATTTCCGCCGTCAGATTCATCGCGGCGATTTCGCGTCCCTCGATCAAACCGTCGTCGTCCAAGTTCGCCGACAGCAAAACGTGCGAATAAAGCGGCTTTTCCGCGTCGCTCAAACCGTGCGTGGCGAGATGCAGAATGCGGTATTTCGACGCTTCCGTTTGCCAGACAGTTTCCGTCGCGTTCCCGCCGGTGAGAATTTTATTATTCGGATAAAATTTGCCGATTGTATTGACTTCAACTTCGGCTTCGGGCAGATTTTCGAGTTTTCCGCTTCGGTAACGGACGCGCAGTTTCGCCGCCGTTTCCGCCGACAGTTTCGGATTGCCGAACGCGAGAAAATCGCCGACATATTTTTGCGTCGCAAGTTTGCGCCGGTTCGCCTGCATTTCCGCCAAAGTCGTCAGCGAGGGCGCGTAGGAAATCGAGTAATCTTCAATCAAATATCGCCCGTTTTCATTCATTAAAGCCTGAAACGGCACGTCGCAAGTCACGCCGCTTGGCACGATGACGAGATGCTTTTTATCTTTGAAAAGCGGCATTCCGTCTGCCAGCAGACCGTCGTAAATAAATCTGGCATTTGCCTTGAAAGCCGGAGAATTTCGCGCAATCTGGTCGCGGAATTCGGACATTCGTTCGGCTAATTCCATATACCATTCGCTATACTTTTCGTTTTCCCACCAATCCTTATTAAAATAAACATTTATCGAACAAGTTTGCCCGTCGGGAAGCGTAATTTTTTCCGACAGCAAATTTTTTATCGTTAACTTTTTAATCTGCGTCAAGGGATCGAAATCAGCATCGGTTTTCATCAACACGAAGGTCGCGCCGTGATGATCTTTATTCGCTTCATATTCGATAAACGCCGTGTTTTTGTCGGGAACAAGGGCGCAGATTTGCGCGATATTCAGGTTTTGGGCGCGAATCGGCGGATTGTCTTTTTCGTTTTCCGAAGCGGTGTTCGCCTGCCATTCTTCTTTGGCGAGCCGCGTTTTCTGCAATCGGCGATTGAGTTCGGCAAATTGCTTATTAGCCGATTTATCAATTTGTTTGATTTGTAAAAGCTGCCGGTTAATCGAATTCAGTTCGTCGTTCAGACGTTTTTCTTCAACTGTTTCGTCGGCGGTCAAAACGAGTTTTCCCGTGTCGCGGCGGCGATTCATCAAATCGCGCAATGCCATAGATTTCATCGCTTCGTGCGTTTCAAACATTTCCGCCGGACGATTTAATTTGTATAAAGCGTCCATTTTTTGGCGATAGCTGCCGATCAAACTCTCGAAATAACGACTGCGGTCGAGCGCGTCGCCGACTGGCTGATAGTAAAGTTCCTCGGCGATTCGGATGCTTTCATCAATAAAGGGCAAGGCTTCGGAATACCGTTCGAGATAGTGCCGACAAAATGCTTTTCTATCCAGCATCTCGCGCAATTCCTGCCGGTCGCCGATTTCACGAAAAATCTGCGCGGCTTCGTCCGCCGTTTCGATTGATTTGTCGAATTTGGCTTTATCCGCTATTCCCAAACCGTTTGTATCGGCTCTGCCCGAATTGTATTCATTCGTCGCAATGTTGTTCAAAACCACCGCATATAAACGCCGGTAATTGGAATCTTTCAAACGAATCCGCAGCGGCTCAAAATAACTCATCGCCTTTTCGAGATTGTTCGGCAATTTATACTGAACTTGATAAACCAAACCAATTTCTTTGAGCGTCGTTAATTCGCCTTCTTCATCGCCGATTTTTTGTGATATTTTCAAACTGCGTTCGTAGTAATCCAACGCGGGCTTGAAGTTTGAAAAAACGCCTTGCGAAATAATTCTTGGAAAAGCAGGTTTGCCGCTTTCCAATCTGCCCATAAACCGCCAAGTGAGCGCGATATTTATT
>JAJAZE010000537.1 GCA_026785925.1 Pyrinomonadaceae bacterium | reverse complement strand
GTTCAAATTGCTTGAAATGTGGAAATAATTCTCTGAGCCGCTGAAGCCGCGCTATTTCGCCTTCGCAAAACTCGATTGAAGCGGCGTATTTATTGCATTTCTGTAAATACTCTTGAGCTTTTGAATGTTCAAAATTAATTCCCAATTGCTGCGCCGAGTGCTGCCGATATTTGATGAGATTTTCGTCAATAAAAGCTGATTTGGCGAGTGCGGCGATGGACAGCGAAATCCAACTGTCGTGAATCAAATTCGGAATATCGTTGGGAATCGGCATAAAAATCTCTCGGTATTCGGAACGAAAAGCCATCGTCGCGCCTGTTACCGCGTTTTGCGACATCAAAACATTGAAAAGATTCTCATTTGACGCTTCGGCGCGTTTTTCGGCGGAAAAAGTAAAATCCCATAAAGTTCGTCCGAGCGGCTGCATCTTTTCGCCGACGATTTCGGCGTTGGAAAAAACCAGTCCGATTTCTTTGTCTCTTTGAAACTCCCGCAGCATTCGCTCAATTTTTCGCGGCTGCCAGTAGTCGTCCTGATCCGAAAGGAAAATTATGTCGCCCGCGCAGAGTTTGATTGCTTTTTCAAAATTTTTAGTTGAACGCAGATTTGATTCGTTTTCGTAAATTCTAACCGGAAACGGAGCGACATCAGCGAACCTTTTCAGCTTCGTCAATGTCTCATCCTCCGAGCAGTCATCGGACACAGTTAATTCGTCAGGCAACCGCGTCTGTTTGAGAAAACTGGCAAGCTGCTCATCCAAAAAATCTGCTCCGTTGTATGTGCAGAGAGCGATGGAAACTTTACACATAAAAAGCTGTCTTCAAAAAATATTTTTCCTCTTTAGAGGACGGCAACATTCAGTTTTTTACCTGTCCTGATTCGGATTCCCGAAAGATTTCTTTCGCAGACTCTTGAAGCCTTCTTCCTTTATAATTCGGTATATTCGCATCGCTCTCGAATTTTTGACGACGCGCTCGTAGGTTTGCAGCGATTCGATGTAATTTTGTTGGACTCGAAGAGTTTTGACGGCTTCGATGCGTGAGCCGAGCTGATAAAAAAAGGCGCGAATCAAGCTGATTGCGTCTGAGTCGGCTTCAAACAAAAATTTTAGTGCATTCGGAACTTCTTCCCCGACGGCTAAAACGCCCAAACCGTGTCCGTGCAGAAATTCAAGGTGCGGGCGCGTCGCTTTGACTTCCGCCCAAAATTTCCAAACTTCAAAATCGCGCTCTCGGACGTTAGTGTCGTGGAAAAGAACGATGCCGCTTTTGGACATTTTCGGCAGCCACGTTTCAAAGTCGCGTTTGACGGCTTCGTAAGTGTGAAAGCCGTCAATGTGGAGCAAATCAATCGAGGCTTCGGCAAAATGTTCGAGAGCTTCGTCGAAAGTCGCCCGCACGAGGCACGAAAAATCGGCGTAGAGCGGATCGTGGTGCGCCTTAAGTTTCGTCAACGCGCTTTCTTCCAGAAGTCCGGCGTGCGCGTCGCCCTGCCAGGTGTCCACGGCGTAGCATTGAGTTCCGGTTTTTGAAAAATTGACTGCCTGACAAAAAGCGCAGTAGGAAACGCCGCGAAATGAGCCGAGTTCGACGAAAATGCGCGGACGCGCCGCCGCCGCCAGAAACATTGCAAAGGGTATGTGTTCCGCCCACGCCGTCTCTTCCAGCCAGAGCGGAAACTCCAGACACGCCGGAAAATCTAAAGGATTAAAATTCATAAGGCTCACCACAGACAAAACCCAATCTCTAATTTTCGCGGATGGATGTCTCCCAATCCACCATCGGGCGCATCACGCCTTCCATTTTACTGCTGAAATCACCGCGTGCCGTGTCGCCGGTCAACGAGTCGGCAACGTCGAAACTGACGACTTCGAGAGCGTTAAAATGCACGTTCATTTTGGGCAGATAAGTAACGATGGCGACGTTGACGAAAAAACTGCCTTCCGCCATCAGATTGCCCGGAATCCAAGCCGTGCTGATGTATCTGCCTTGATCTTTTTCGCGCCGTTTCCATTCGCTTGCCACGTCTTGAATCGTAAAAAGATGCAGGCGGCTTTGGTTATAAACTTGATAATTCGGCAGAAGAATCGCGCCCGACTGTAGCACTTCGTAAGTCGCCTCGATACCGATTTTGCGGTGAATGTCGTGCGAACCGCAAGTTTCGCCGTTTTCGTCTATAACGCGAACTTTTTCGAGCCGGACGAATTCGCTTGCCGGCGGATTTTTATCAGTTTCAAAAACGCGCTCCGCCGTCATTCCCCAACTCGACGAAAGATATTCGCGCACGACATCGGTCGCCGTACCTGCGCCGACGATTTTGCCGTCGCTCAACGCAATTGCCCGGTTGCAGATGCGCGTAATCGCCGACATATCGTGCGAGACGAATAAAATCGTGCGCCCGGATTGGCTGACATCGCGCATTTTATTCAGACATTTTCTCTGAAAAGCGACATCACCGACCGCCAAAACTTCGTCCACGATCAGTATTTCCGGTTCGAGATGCGCGGCGACCGAAAAGGCGAGTCGCATATACATTCCGCTTGAATAGTGTTTGACGGGTGTATCTAGAAATTTTTCGACTTCGGCGAAGGCGACAATTTCGTCGAAACTGCGTTCGATTTCGGCGCGGCTCATTCCGAGAATTGCGCCGTTCAGAAAGATGTTTTCGCGCCCCGAAAGTTCGTTGTGAAAACCCGTGCCGACTTCCAAAAGCGAACCGACGCGCCCGCGCAGTTCCGCCGTGCCGGAAGTCGGTTTGGTGATGCGCGAAAGAATTTTCAGCAGCGTGGATTTGCCCGCGCCGTTATTGCCGATAATGCCGAGCGTTTCACCTTCGCTGACCTCGAAATTGACATCTTGCAAGGCGAATAACTTATTTTTTTCGCTTCGCAGGGAAGGCTGACGGAGAAATCCGACCAGCGCGTCGCGCAGCGAGTTGTGCCGCGTGCCGCCGAGTTGATAAACCTTCGATAAATTTTCGACCTTGACAACTTTCGTCATTTTAATTGCTGAACTTCAACCAATATCAAATCAAATCTGCGAAATCGTCTTCCATTCGCTTGAAAACGAAAAACGCGCCGAGCGTTAAAACCAACGTCAAAATTAACGCCGCGCCGATTGCCGACCAATCGAAATCGCCGCCGAACAGCGCGGCGCGAAAGCCCTGCAAAATTCCCGTCAAAGGATTGAGCGCGAACACGATTCGCCATTTTTCGGGCAGCGATTCCGACGGATAAAAAACCGGCGACAGAAACATCCAGACCTGCAAAAAAAACGGCAAAACGAATTTTACATCACGAAAACGCACATTGAGCGCGGCGAACAGCGTCCCGAAACTGACCGTCAACACAATCGCCAGCGCGACGAACAGCGGCGCGGCGAAAATCCGCGAAGTTAAATTTACGCCGTAATAGATCATCAGCCCGACGAGAATAATCAAACCCAACACTAAATCAATCAAGCCGGAAAAAGTCGCCGCCGACGGCATAATCAATCGCGGAAAGTAGATTTTCGTCACCAGATTGGTATTGGCGACGAGGCTGTTGCTCGCCAGAGTTACGGAATTATTGACGAACAGCCAGACGAGCAAACCGCTCAGAGCGAAAAGCGGATAAGGAACTTGCAGCGATTCAAAACGGGCGAAACGACTGAAGATAATCGTAAAAATCGCCGTCGTCAAAACCGGCTGCAAAATCGCCCACAGAACGCCGATTGCCGTCTGTTTGTAGCGTACTTTGACATCTCGCCACGTCAAAAAATAGAGCAGTTCGCGGTAAGCCCAAACTTCCCTTAAATTCAAGTCGAACCACGCACCGCCGGTTTTTATTTTAGTGTTTTCCTGCATTTAAAAGAATGTTTTTTAGTCGTGCGCCAAATCCAATTTCCCGTATTTTTCGATTGTTCTGAGTCGCTTGCGCCTCCGATTCCAATCGAAAATCGGCGCGGGAATAGCAAGCCGGAATAATGTTTTGCCGATGTGAGCGAGCGATTTCGCGCCGCCTAAATTCTCGTAAAAAAGTTTCAAACCGTCGCGCCTTCTGCCGTGCCGAACGTAACTTAAAACCGCATCGAACTTCAATTCCGTCTGTATTTTAGCGAGTTCGGCGCGGCTCATTTTCAAACGGTCGGCGACGCGGTTCTGCGCCTCGAGCCATTCCTGCATCATCAGCGGAAAATCACCGGAAACATTACTGCCGTGCTGCCGCCAAGCGCACAAAAGCTGCGGATCGAAGGCGAATTCGCCGTCCGCCGCGAGTTTCAGATACATCTCGTAATCTTCGAGCCGCGAATCTTCGTTCCATCTGTATTTTGCTAGAGCCGAACGACGATAAACGACGCTTGCGCTCGGAAAAATCTGCCCGCGCAGAAGTTGCGGCAACAGATCGCCGTCGGCAAAATCCGTCCAATCTTCGGTGCGGTCAATAATGCGGTCGGCTTCGTCTATCAACAATCCGTGTCCGAAGGCGAGAACGGCGTTCGGGCGTTTTTCCAAAAGCGCCCGGCGTTTCTCTAAAAAACCGGGAAACCAAACATCGTCCGAACCGAGATACGCGAAAAAATCGCCGCCGGATTCGGCGAAACCGGCGTTTAGAGTCGCGCACAAACCGCGATTTTTTTCGACTTTTAATTCCGCCGCGAACTGACAATCTTTCAAAATTCGTTCGATAATTTGCGGCGAACCGTCTTTCGAGCCGTCGTCAATGACGAGCAATTTTTTTGGTGTTAGAGTTTGATTGATGATTGAGCGCAGACATTTTTCGACGAACGGCGCGTGATTGTATGACGGGACGAAGGCGAAAATTTCCGATTGGTTACTGCTATTATCAAGATTCATCGCTCAAAACACAAAAGAAAATAAAAACATATTCGCCGGAAAAAGTCATTCGGCGGCTAAAATTGTTTTGATGAAAGTTTTGCATCTTTTGGACACGGTTAATCGCGGCGGCGCGGAAACGCTGATTCTCGACGTTTGCCGCAACGCCGCCGATTTCGGCATTGATTTGACTTTTGCAACGACGCAGGGCGGTGAACTCGAAGCCGATTTTCGCGCATCGGGCGCGGCGTTTTACCGTTTGAATCGGCGGCTGCCGATTGATTTCGGCGCGATTCTGCAACTCCGAAAAATCATCAAAGAACGCGAAATCGAAATCGTTCACGCGCATCAGGCGGTGGACGGGTTGCAGTTATATCTGGCGACCGCCGGTTTGCCCGTCAAGCGCGTTTTGACGTTTCACGGCTTCGTCGCCGATGCGAAAAATCGCCGCACGCTGCGTTTTCTGATTCCGCGAATGAACGCCAACATTTATGTCAGCCGCAGTCTGCAAAATTGGCTCGAACAAACCGATAAACTCGATGTCGGGCGCAATTCGCACGTCATTTATAACGGCACGGACGCGAAAAGATTAGAGCCGACTGGCAAAAACTTGAGAAAGGAACTCGGTTTGAGCGAAGGCGTTTTGCTGCTCGGAATGATCGGCAATTTTTACCGTGATCCGCGCAAAGATCAATTGACGCTGTGCCGTGCGCTGCCGTCGGTTTTCGCGGAAATCGGCAACGCACACTGTGTTTTTGCCGGAAAGACCGAAGTCGGTGCGGAAGAGAAGTTTCGGGAATGCGCGGATTTTTGCCGGGAAAACGGCATCGGCGAAAAAGTTCATTTTCTCGGTGTCAGAGATGATATTCCAGACGGTTTAGCCGCGCTCGATTTATTCGTTTTTTCGTCGTTGCAGGAAGGTTTGCCGATTGCGCTGACCGAAGCGATGCTGGCAGGCGTGCCGCTGATTGTCTCCGACATCGAACCGCTTTTGGAGGCTTCGGGCGACGGAAAATACACCGAAGTTTTTCCCGTCAAGAACGCCGAAATCTTGGGTGAAAAGATTATAAATTTATTAAAAGACGAAAATCGGCGGGAAGATTTAGCCGTTCGCGCTCTGAAATTCGCCGAAGAAACTTTCAGCATCGAAGCTCATTTGCAAAACTTGAAAGAACTCTATAATTCTTTTTGAATTTGAAAAACAATCGCGCCGAACTCGAAATCAAAAGGTCATAAAACCGTCGAACGCCCAGCCGGATTGCCCGTTGTAGTTGACCAGACACCAGCGACCCGCCATTTTGCCGACATTCGACGCTTTCGGACAACCGAGAACCGTCAACGCCGCGCCGTGCGGAATTTTAGTAATTCGATAACCCGTCTCCGAATCAGGCTCACTGCGAAGCGCGAGAAATCCGTCTCCTGGCGAATTGGCGCGTGCCGTTCTGCCGTTGGGCGGCGATGTCTGTGATGTCGGCGGCGCGACGGTTAAATTTTGTTTCGGGTTTTTCTGATTTTCGATCTGCTTTTTCAGATTCGCCATTTCCTCCTTCAACCGTGCCGTTTCGTCGTTGGGAGCAACGGTCGGCGAAACATTTGTTGAAGTGTTCGGTGAAGCAATCGGTGTCGACGAAACGGCGGCGAGCGTGTTTTTATTGTCCGGCTGCCGCAAAAAAATAAACGCGCCAACGCCTGCCGCAATCAAAAACAGCAACACCGCTAAACCGCCGCCAAGCAAAAGTCCGAGACCTTTTTTCGACGATTGATTTTGGACGACCGGCGGCGACTGTGCGAAAACCGTCGGCGCGGAATCGGGCGGAATATTAACGCGCATCCGCTCATTGGCGAAAGACATCTGCACGGTTTTTTCGTCGTTCGACAACGCCAGCAGATGTGCGCCGTCAGACAAACAAAACTGTAAAGAATCGTCGATATAGGTAGTTTTGCAACTCGGACATTGTTTCATAAATTAAGCCTCGCACTTTCTTAATATCCAGAAATGTTTTGAAGAAAAACGAAAATCAATTGTAAATTGTAAATTGTAAATTTATAAGAGGATAAATTCGGTTTTTATTTTCAATTAATTAGCAATACCTTCGCCAAAAAGATATTTGAAAACTTGAGATAAGAGATGAAATGAAACGAGTATTTTAGTAGATTTATTTTTGCACGATATTTCAACTAAAAGACCCGTTCATTTCAATGGATATATTAACACTTTTTGCT
>JAJAZE010000536.1 GCA_026785925.1 Pyrinomonadaceae bacterium | reverse complement strand
CCTGACGGCTCAATTGAGCGCATCAGCAAAATGCAAAAAGACGATAAACTCTTTTTAGCAAAGGCGATTCAGAATCCGTTTGACAAAAATGCCCTGCAACTTCAAACACGCGATAATCACATTGTCGGATATTGTCCGAGCTATCTTTTAGATGAGATGAGTAAGATTGTCGAAAATAAAGCGGAAATTGAAGTTTGTGTTGAAAGAGTCAACGACGATAATGCTCCGTTACAATTTCGTTTTCTATGCCGTTTGATTATTCCGCAGACCGCGAATTATCCTCCATTCTCAAGCCAAAATTATGAGCCTATGGTCAGCATCGCCAAATTTGCCGGAGATTCAAGATTAGTTTTCGCATAAGTTAAAGACGTGCGGAAGAGTTACCGGCAATGCCAAAAACGGATTTAGCCAGTGCTGAAAATTATTAACAAAATATCTCTGGCGTTATTTTTAGCTGCGACACCGTTTCTGTTTTACGGCTTCGGCGCGGCGATACTCCAGATAATTTCAAAAGCTTCTTTTGGTAATCCGCGATGGCTGTGGTTTCTGGCGGGCGCGGCGATTTTCTTTCCGTGCTTGTTTGCAGCGAAAAGACTTTTTCACAGCGGCTGGTGTTATCTGCAAACGCTCGAACACGAATTAACGCATCTGCTCATCGGGTTGCTGTTTTTGAAAATTCCAACCGGCATTCGAGTCAGCGCACACGAAGGCGGCGAAGTCCGGCAAATTGGTTTCGGCACAACCGGGCAGATTTGGGTCACGCTCGCGCCGTATTTCTTTCCAACAATTTCCATCGCGGTTTTGATCCCTGCCTATTTTACCGGATTAAACACATTACCGCTGCTCGGTGTTTTAGGCTGGACGACCGCGTTTCACCTCGTCACGAATTGGAGCGAAACGAGCTTTCGCCAACCTGATTTACAAAAAGCCGGAATACTCAAAACGATTCTGATTCTGCCGATAATGAACTTAATTTGTTACGGCGCGGTCTTGGCTTTCGTTGCCGATGGAAGCAAGGGCTTCGGTAATTTCTGGCAGTCAGGTTTTAGGGAAGCATTTCATTTAGCCGTTAAGATTTGGTAAGAGCAAAAACAATAATAATCACTATGAGCAAAAACAAAGTGGTTTGTGTGGATTTTGACGGAACCTGCGTGATGCACGAATATCCGAAAATCGGCGCGGATGTGCCGAACGCCGTTAATGTTCTAAAAAGATTAAACGAAAATCAGGTAAAAATAATTCTCTGGACGATACGCTCAGGCGAGTATTTACAGAAATCGATGAATTGGTTCGTCGAGCGCGGAATTGAAATTTGGGCGGTCAACAAAAATCCGCAGCAAAGATTTTGGTCGCAATCTCCGAAGGCTTACGCTTCCGTTTACATTGACGATGCCGCGCTCGGATGTCCTTTGAAGCCGCCGCTTGACGACGTAAGCCGACCCTTTGCAGATTGGTTTGAAATTGAAAGGCGGTTAGAGGAAACCGGCTATTTATTACCGCGAACATTATAAGTTCTCAGGAAAATTCTAACAATTACAAATTGAGTCTTTGATATTGGGCAAATAGTTTGGTGATTTCCGCATTGATAACCTGTTTGACTCTTAAGTCGGATTCTTTATCCCGACGCTTAACAAGTTCTTCGATTTGATGCTGAACAATTTCCTGCTTCGTTTCAGGCTCTTTGCTTTTACTGATTTGATATTTATCGTTCATAAAACTAAATGCTGAAGAAATAACTACGCTTCTTCGGAAACGGCATCGCAAGTTTCGCAAAGTCTGACGACTTCTCGAATGGTGTCGCTGTCATCTTTCGCCATCTGGCTACAAGTCGGGCAAAAAGTATTGCGATGGAAGCAAGCGAGGTTATAAGCGGTTTCTCCTTCGTGTTCGATAATCGAAGTTACTTTTACGTCTTTACGGCAGAAAGCGCATTTAACAATCGAATCTTCTTTAATGTCGGTCATAAATTTCTCTCCTTATCTTTGATTTCACAATCGGCAGTGAATCACTTCCATTTTCCTCGTTGTTATCTACAAGCCAAACTGAGTCTTACTAATCATTTTGTCGTTCTGAAACATACAACTAATGTTATTAGCACCACTTTTCCATTGATACATCGCCAACTTATAACCGGGCGTTTCACTCTCGCTGATTACTTTGCCTTCAGAACCGATTGTCTTTTTGATTTCCTCAAGAGCCATACCCTTTCTCAATTTATTGAAATTGGCAAGCGTTACTCCCGCTGCATCGCCCGATGATTCAGGCGTGGTGACGGCGACAGTCGGCGTTGCCTGCGGCGTTCGGACAGCGACTTTATTCAAAATATCCGAGTTGCCGCTCGGCGCGTTTTGAGCGCAGCCGGAAAATAAAGACATAATTACAAGGAAAATTGTTAACTTCATAAGCTGTTTTTCTTCTTCCAATATCTTGACGGGCGTGACTAAATCTTCTTCGGTTTGCATTGAATATAGCAATTTATTTTGAAATACAATAATGCTTTGCATTCATTCAAAACTTTTTTTGCGTCTTGTTTCGGTTAATCCTAATCCATCGAAAATTTCTCGCCAGATTGTAACTCAGTATGCTACTCTTTGTTTCATACGAGAGATTTTGTTTCGTCTGAGATTTATTGTAAATTCTGATTTTGTTTCTTCGATTATGCCGGAAATCAGCAGTTTTGTGAATGGTCGCGTCTTTCCAATCAATCAGATTGAGCCTTTGCTGATTCCGTTTGTGTTGTCGCAGGTTTCGGCGGGCTTTCCTTCTCCGGCAGATGATTATATCGAAACTTCGATTGATTTGAACAAGGAACTGATTCGGCATCCGGCGGCGACTTTCTGCGTTCGCGCGGCGGGCGATTCGATGATTGATGCCGGAATAAAGCCGAACGCCGCTTTGATTGTTGACCGGATGATTGAAACCAAGTCCGGCGATATTGTCATCGCCCGTATCGGCGACGAAATGTGCGTTAAAGAACTATTTATTGACGATGAAGGCAAGGTTTTTCTAATGCCGAAAAACGACAATTACAAACCGATCATTATTGATGAAAATATGGATTTCGAGATTTGGGGCAAAGTCATTTGTTCAATCAACCGGCATTAACTTGAATTATTAACCGATTATGCAAAATGCTATCGCCTTACTGGATTGCAATAACTTTTACGCTTCGTGCGAGCGCGTTTTCGATGCGTCAGTCAAACGCAAGCCGATTGTCGTTTTATCGAACAACGACGGCTGCGTGATTGCCCGGAGCGAAGAAGCAAAGGAAATCGGCGTGACGATGGGCGCACCGCTTTTCAAAGTCGAATCTCTTTTAACCGACCACGACGCGGAAATCTACTCTTCCAACTATGCACTCTATGGCGATATGTCTTCGCGCGTGATGAACCTACTGCATAACTTCACGCCGGAAGTCGAGATTTATTCGATAGACGAAGCCTTTCTCAATCTCGAACCGCGCAAACATTCGCTCGATAATCTGGCTCATTCAATCCGCGAAAAAATGTATCAGTGGACGGGCATCCCGGTTTCCATCGGCATTGCCGAAACGAAAGTCTTAGCCAAAATTGCTAACCGCCGCGCCAAGAAAGACGAACTCAGAGAACAGGGCGTGTTGAATCTCTACCGTTCGTCAAAGACCGAATCAATCTTAAAAGAAACACTTGTTCAAGACGTTTGGGGCATCGGCTATCGCTCATCATTAAAACTAAAGGCGAGCAACATTCTAACCGCGTGGCAACTGCGCGAAACGGACAATCGTTTCATCCGAAGACTGCTTACGGTCACGGGCGCGAGAATCGCTCTTGAACTGCGCGGAATCAAATGCCTGCCGCTCGAACAGTCTTCGATGAAAAAGCATTCGATCACCTGTTCGAGAAGTTTCGGACAAATCATCACGAACTACGAATTGCTGAAAGAGGCGACTCTATACTTTCTGACCAGAGTGTGCGAGAAAATGCGCCACCACAATCTCGCCGCCAACGCCGTCACCGTCTTCATCAGCACTGACCGTTTCCGACCCGTTCCCGTGCCCTATTCGCCGTCGGCGACATACAGCGCAACGTATCCGACCGACAGCAATCAGGAATTGCAGGAATGGACGTTCTCGACACTCGAAAGAATTTACGACAAAGATTATGAATACCGGAAAGCGGGAATCATCCTGAGCGGACTGGTGCCAAGCGAAGAACTCACCAAAAGAATGTTCGACGATGAACGCTTTGAGCGGCAGCACAAATTGATGAAAGCCGTTGATGCGATCAATCAAAAATTCGGCAAAGACACGGTTCGATTCGCCAGCGTAAAAACGGAAGGCAGATGGAAGATGAAGCAGACGAGAAAAAGCCAGAGTTACACAACAAATTGGAATGAATTGCTTATTGTAAATTGATAATTTTTTGTGTGCCGTTTGTGTGCCAACTGTTTCAAAACAAGCAAAATTTAGGGAAGTTACTATAAACTGAATCACGAAAAAGGCTAAATAAAGTAAAGTAAAATGAAGTTAGGAAAACTCAAGAAAACTTCCATTTAAGTTTCGTAATCGAAAGGTCTCGAGTTTGAGTCTCGAAGGTGGCTCCACTATTTTCAAAAACGCTAAAATATATGTTTTTATATTTTAGCGTTTTTGCGATTACTTTACCTAGGACTTTCGCTTGGGGATGACTAAGCTATTGAAAAATAGACACTTAGCTAAAAGTCTGTATTTTGGTTAAGTTCTTTGGACTCAAGCAGTTATGTGTTTTCAAGCGAAAGTCCTATTTACATTTCAATTGATAAAATCAGGCTTTTTCTCTTCAACCAAAATCGGCGCGTCGAATTTCGGCGCGTCTTCTTCCAGACTCCAAACTTCAAACAGCGCGGGCGGGCATTCCAACACGAAACGCGACGGCTTTTGCAAAACGGTTTGGCGGTTGTAATCAACGATCATCAGCGGATACGTCAAATACAATTCGTCTTTGGCGCGGGTCAGCGCGACATACCACAAACGCCTTTCTTCCTCCTCGCTGTCAATTTCCTTCAAACTGCGCGGCGACGGAAACTTGCCTTCCGCCGCCCAAATCAGAAAAACGACTTTCCATTCCAAACCTTTCGCCTGGTGAACCGATGTCAAAGTCAAAAGCTCGTCCTCTTCGCCGCCGGAGATGACATCTTCGCCCGCGATCCCGGTCGGCTCTTTGAATCGTTCGGTCGAAAGCAGCGCGAGTTCCGACAGAAAATCTTCTGTCGAATCGTATTTTTGAGCAAACATCGCCAAACCTTTTAAATCTTCGAGCCGCGCCTCGAAGCTCTCGTAATTTTCCTGTAAATACGCTTCGTAACCGCCGCTTAAAATCAGTTCGATTTGTTTCGCCGGTTTGTTTCGATTGTCGTCGGTCGTGATTTTTTCCAATAAACTGACGAAATTACTCCAATTGCCTTTGCTGCGCGGCTGATACTTGAAGTCGTCTTTTTTAACGAGCGCAAGCGGATTTTCGGCGTAAGCCAAACTCTCATAAATCTTATTCGCCGTCGCGTTGCCGACGCTCGGAATCATTTTCAAAATGCGTTTCCAAGCCAGTTCGTCACGCGGATTAACGATGATTCTGAGATAGGAAATCACGTCTTTGATGTGCGCCTGTTCAAAAAATCTCACGCCGCTCTGCACGCGATACGGAATGTTGCGGCGCGTTAATTCCAACTGCAATTCAATCGAATGATAATGCGAGCGATACAAAACCGCGATTTCTTCGAGTGAAGTTCCCTCGTCGCGCAATTCCAAAATTCTTGAAGCGACGAACGCCGATTGCTGTTCGACATCGGAACACGGAACCAACGCCGGTTTCCAGTCTTTCGATTTTTTGATCGCTTCGAGCGTTTTCGGAAACTGTTTGCGGTTGTTGGAAATCGAAACATTCGCCAAACCTAAAATCTCCGGTGTCGAACGATAATTTAACTCCAGTTTGTAAATCTCGGCGTTCGGATAGCGTTTCGGAAACTCGTAAATGTTCGTAAATTCCGCGCCGCGCCACGCAAAAATTGATTGCGCGTCGTCGCCGACAACCATCACGTTTTTATGAAAAACTGCGAGCAGGTCAATCAATTCGGCTTGCAGTTTGTTCGTGTCCTGATATTCGTCCACCAGAATGTGCTGAAACTGTTCGGCGTAGACCGCCGCGATGTCGGATTTTTCGATTAAAAGTCGTTTCCAATTAAGGAGCAAATCGTCGTAATCCATCACGTTGCGCTCGCGCTTGCGCTCCATATAAACGAAATCAACGCGCTTGATTTGCTGGCTCAACATCTCGAAATACGGATACTTTTTGATGATGACATCCTCAATCGTCTGGTCGGTATTATTGGCGTAAGAGATGATATTCTGGACGACTTCGGGTTTGGGAAAGCGTTTTGCTTTCGTGTCAATCGCCGCTTCTTCAATGCAGACGCTGATAAAATCCCTGGAATCTTCCGCGTCGAGAATCGAGTAATTGGAATCGAAACCGATTGATGTCGCGTGGCGGCGCAAAATCAAATTGGCGATGCGGTGAAATGTGCCGCCCCAAATTCGATGAACATTTTGGCTTCCCGTTAAATCTCCGACACGCTTTAACATTTCTCTGGCAGCGCGGTTCGTAAAAGTTGCGAGCAGGATTCTCTGCGGCGAAACGCCCTGCTCGATCAAATAGGCGACGCGATAAGTTATCGTTCTGGTTTTCCCGGTTCCCGCGCCCGCGACGACTAAAGCCGCGCCCGGTTTCGCGGTCACAACGCGAAACTGCTGTTCGTTCAACTCACTGCGATAGCGCGTCAGTCGTTTGGGCAATCCGCTTTCATCTCGTTTGATAACGTATTTTTTCATCGGAATTAATCAAAAGATTAACACGAGATGAAAGCGGATAAAAATTTCTACGGAATTATCAGTTGTTGTCCGGGTTTGATTAAATCCGGGTTGGCTCCGATAGTGGCTTTGTTTGCCGGAACTTCGTAAATGGTTTTCCATTTATTCATATCGCCGTAATATTGAATGGCGATTTTTGAAAGCCAATCGCCCGATTTCACGGTGTGAATTTGCGGTTTTTTGCCGCCGTTGCCGTCGCCGGTCGGCGGAAGCGAACCGCCGGGTTTTTGGTTGGGAATTTGAAAATCGGGCTTCTTATCGCCAACCGGATTTTCCTTTTCGAGCCGCTGGCGGCATAGATCATATGCGAAGGCGATATGACTTTTCGCCCAATTCCAGCTCTGTTCCGAACCGGTGTGGTCATAAGCCGGCGTAACAAAAGTAGCTTTTAATTCACCGGGTTCCCAAATTGTTAAAATCGGAATACCGGTCAAAGGCACAACTGCCTTTGACCAGGGAACGCCGCCGACTCCGCTGTGCGTGGCGAAAAAATACTCTTGGAAAAGAGTCGTTCGATTAGAGTTTTCATAAGTCGTCCCGCAGTTGCCGAACGACAATCTCGATTGCGTTCGCAAAACATTACGTCGCGCGTGAATGACACGCTTGACGTTATCGGCAATCGGCGTGTTCCCGAAAATACTGCCGAGCGTGTGCGTGCGGTCAACGGCATCGAATAAAATCAGACACTCGACCGGAATACCATCTGCCTTGAGCCATTTGGCGACTTCGATAACGGCGGCTCCGCCACGGCTGTGACCGCCTAAGAAAAGTGCTTTCGCCTTACCGCTCGTCCACATTCCTTTAGCGTGTTTGTAGGCAGCTTCGGCGCGGGTTCTAGTGTCGAAACCGCTCAAATAAGGTCCGCGCAAATACCACGGCTCAATAAAATTGACCAGTTCGCTGCGATACAGCTTATTGATAAAACTATTTTTGTAAGTTTCTTTATAGGTTTCTTCTTCGGTTGATGTGCCGTCAACTGCGGTGAATGTAATCATTTTTTTATCTTCTTTATTTTTTATTTTGAAAAATTCTTATTTTCGGTTCGCCGCCGGTTTCGCCATCGCCAATCGCTTTGGGAAGCCGGATTAACAACGATTGCGTCTCGCGTCATTTTCGCAATACCGCACCGGCGGCGAAGTCTTTTTAAATCGTTAAACTCTCATCTATGTTCACTTCGCTTGATTTGAAGGAACGGGAAACGGATTTCCCTTTTTCGGAACGCGGCTTGCCATCGTTTTTCCTTCGACGGAAGTCCACGGCTGTCCGTAAAACAAAGACGTTGACGCGCCGTTTAATCTTCCGTCCAAAACGCTTCCGCCAGCGGGAATTTCCATATCAACCAGAAATGTGTTGTAGCCGAGATTGACGTTTCCGCGTTGTTCGGGATGAAGTTCGGGCATTCCGTTTGCGCCGACTTTCCAGCGAATCGTCCGCCAAACTATACTGTCTTTACCGATTCTGCATTCCCAATTCCCTTTATAATTTTCCAACGCCGGACGATTTTCGCGGGTTTTCCGCCACGTTAGCGGCAAACTCGTTTTCAACATTTGAAACCGAATTTTTTCTTCGTAAGGCATTCCGGCTTTATATTTCGGCGCGAGGCGGTCTTGATAAATTTCCTGATGAAAACGCTCGTATTTTGAAACTGCCTGCGTCGCATACGGCAGCGGTGCGGGCATCGGCACGGGTTTTCCGTCAACCGAACAATTTACTTCACCGTGCGGCGGAACGATGCCATCTTCGCTCGGCGAAAGACTGAAATGAAATTCGATCAGATTTTCGCCGCTGCGGTCGGGACGATCCGCGACATCAAAATATGGAATATAGCCGGTCGGACGCAGAAAAATGAACGCGACCGGAGCTTCGTTATGACGATTAATAATGTAACGCGGCGGCTCAATTCCGGCGGCTTGTCCGCCCGGAACGCGATTGACGGCGCGAACGTCAATTTTGTATGTGCGGACGAGTTTTTCCTGATTCGTTTCGCCGTTGACGGTGAAAACCCGCACGTCGAATTCGCCCGTTTCCTTTGTCGCCGATTTGCCTTGCCAGCATTCTGCCGTTCGCATAAAACTTTCGTCTGCGTCGTTGGCGGTTTTGCGATAGACGAAAGTTTGGCAGCGCGTCGAGAAAACGGTTTTGCCCGCTTTTGAAACGACGAAATTTAAACCGCTGTTATTCGGATAATTGCCAATGACGCGCACCCAATATTTCAAAGTCCAGCCCATTGCGATTGGCGCACCATTCACGCCCGTGTTTTCGCTAACGGCAAACGATTCAAACCAGGTAAAGCCGTCGTCAACCGCATCTTGCCGAACGCTTTGCCCGAACGCGGCGAGATTTAACAAAATCAGAGCGCAAAATATCAAAGTGTTTTTTTTCATTTCATCTCCTATTTTGCGGCAGACTTTTCAGAAATTCTTCCATTTCTCTGGTCGGTGTCAGCGTCACCGAAGTAGAAGTCGGACTGATCGAAACCTTCTCCATCGAAGCCGCCTGAAAATTCTTAATGTAAATTACGGATTGAATCGTGCGGTCAATAATCGTCATTTGGCAATCGTGATAAACCGCCGGAATTTGACGCGGCGGGTTTTCCGTCGTCGTATAGAAACCCTGTTTGGACGATTTGCATTCTTCCAGAACGACGGTTTTGACCGCTTCCGGGTCTTCCTTCACCGTGTCAACCAAATTCGGCAAGCCGGTCGTAATCGCCCAGCCGAACCCTGCGTTGCCGAACGTGCTTTTGCCGTCAGTCGAGCTTAAGACGGCGATTTTTCCCTTCAGATACGGTTGCTGGACGAGCGCGACTTTTTCCGGCTTGCGTGAAAAATCCGGCAACGCCGCCACATATTTCGCCGGACGCGCCATTCTTTCAGCTTCGAGCTTTTTGTCTGCTTCGGATTTGCAGCCCATCACGACGGCGATCCCAATCGCTAAAAACACCACTGAATTTAGTTCTACTTTGTCAGATTAAAAATTGTTTTCGCCTGAGAATATCAATTTGCCGAACCCGATGTCTCTGGTGTATCGTTTGCATCAGTATTTTCGGCTCATCCAGCTTGTTTTTTAAGATATTGCCAAGCATCAATTTG
>JAJAZE010000535.1 GCA_026785925.1 Pyrinomonadaceae bacterium | reverse complement strand
CGACGCTTCAAAAGCGGCAAATCTGCGTCTGCCGTCCGAAAATCGAAAAATCAGCCGCTTTCACGCGGAAATTACTTTGGAAGAAAACGGCGAGGTTTGGGTAAAATCGCTGCACAAAAATCCGACGGTCGTCTCCGGTCAGGTCATCAGAAGCGGCGGACGCGCCAAACTCGGCGCGGACAGCGAAATTATGATTTACGATTTCACGCTCAAACTAAAATTTTAAAAAATGGAAAATGGAAAATGAAAAACGGGAAATTAGAAACGGGAAACGGGAAATTAAGAATGACTGCTTAATTTTCCATTTTCCATTACCTAAAGAATGCTCGAACAGGGAAAAATAATCAGCGATTACGTTTTGATCGAGAAAATCGGACACGGCGGTTTCGGCGATGTTTGGCTGGCGGAAAAACGCACGCCGCTGTCGGTTTCGCAGTTCGCGCTGAAATTTTTTCGCCCGCAGACGGCTGACGAAATCGAGATTCAGACGGTGCAGAGAGAAATCGAAGTCTGGCAGAAAATCAGCGGTTTGCCGAACGTCATTTCCGTGATCGAAGCCGATTTCGCCGAAAATTATATTTACATCGTCAGCGAATACGCCGACGGCGGCTCTTTGCAGCATTGGCTGGCGGCAAACGGCGGCAAGGCGAATTCAATCGAGCAAGCCGTCGGCATTACTCTGGAAATTTTAAATGGACTCGAACATCTGCACCGCGCCGGATTTATTCACCGCGACATTAAACCGGCAAACATTCTGATTCGCAAAGGCACGTTTTGCCTCGCCGATTTCGGTGTCACCAGAGAAATAAAAACGCATTCGATAACGCTGCACACGGCGGGAACTTATAACTATATGCCGCCCGAAGCCTTCGGGAAAAAACCGGCGGTTTCTCCGGCAACGGACGTTTGGGCGGTCGCGGTTATCTTTCAGGAACTGCTGACCGGCGAATTGCCTTTTTCGTCGGATGAAGTTGCGCCGCTGATGTATTCGATTCTGCACGACGAACCGGACGAAATGCCCGATTACGTTCCGTCTGAATTAAAAATAATCGTGCGCCGCGCACTTTATAAAGAACGCGCCGACCGTTACGCGACGGCGCAGGAAATGATTGACGCGCTGAAACATTATCAAGGCGCGAGCGTCGAGAGAATTGCGCTGCCGCTGCCGGAAGAAATTCGACAGGAGCCGAAAAAAGCCGTTATCGCCGACACGATTTTTGATGAAAGTTTTGTGCAGACAAATTATGTGACGAAAATCGAACAGCCGCCGGCAACTACCGCCGACGCGCCGCCGAAACCCGTTGCGCCCGCCGCCGCACCGATCAATCAAACGCTTGTTTCGTCCACCAAAAAACTCAAACGCAATAAACTGCTGGTCGCTGGAATTGCCGCCGCGCTGCTTTTCGGTTTGGGCGCATTTTTCATCGCCGCCAATCTTTTCTCGACGACTGCCGCCGAGTATTACGAGCGCGGTTTAGCCTGCACGACCGCGCAGGATTACGACTGCGCGATTAACAATTTCGGCAAAGCAATCGAAAGCAATCCCGATTACGGCGAGGCTTACAAACATCGCGCGGCGACTTTTTACACGAACGGCGATTTTCAAAAAGCCATTGAAGATTATAATCGCGCCGTTGAGTTGAATCCGCAGGACGCTTCGGCTCTCTATGGACGCGGCGCGGCTTTTTCCAACAGCGGAAATTTCGACCGCGCCATTGAAGATTACACGCAAGCCGTCTCGATAAATCCGCAGGACGCGAGTTTTGTCTACAGTCGCGGACTGGCTTTTTATAGTAAGGGCGAATACGAAAAGGCGATCAAAGATTACGACCGCGCCATCGAACTCAACCCGCAATACGCCGAAGCCTTTAACAATCGCGGTAACGCGCTCGACGAACAGGGAAAAAACAAACAGGCGATTGAAAATTACACCAAAGCGATTGAAACGGACGGCAATTTCGCGCTCGCCTACAGCAATCGCGGAGCGTCTTACGCCAGACAGGGAAGTTACGCCCGTGCCGTCGAAGATTTAAACAAAGCGTTGGAAATTGATCCCGATTTATCTATCGTGTATTTAAACCGCGCAAACATTTATTACTTGAAAAATGATTCGGAAAAGGCACTCGCTGACTACAATCGTTTCATCGAATTAAATCCGAATAACTTTCTCGCCTTCAGCAATCGCGGCGGCATTTTGGGCAACCAGGGAAATTACGCGCAGGCGATTGAAGATTACAATCGCGCCGTCGAACTCAACCCGCAGGACGCGCAGAGTTACTACAATCGCGCACTTATTTACGAAAAAATCGGCAATAAGGACAAAGCGCGGAGCGACCGCCAGCGATTTAACGATTTGAGCTTGAAGCGTTGATGATTGTTAGATGGTTTGCAGCAGTGCTTTTTCTATTTCCTGTGAGAAAGGAATAAGTACAAAATAATTTTTCGGGTAAAGATAGTCTTCGCCTTCGTCGTCTATGATACGAATGTAGTCGGAGAGTTCCGCTTTTTCATCAGGTAAAACTTGATAAATTCTGCGTTGCGTCAAAAGCACATCTTCACCCGCAAAAATACAAATCGCAAATTTATTCGGCGTGTTCATAATTTTATTTAATCAAGATACTGCTTAATACGCAAGAATTTTTTGCCGATTCCGTGCGCTTCAAACCAATGAATTTCAGCCAGCCGAATTTCGCCGGTGCTTAACCTTATCTGAGCAATTCCTTTTAATTTTCGCCAACGTCCGCTGCCAAATTCGCTTTGCAGAAAAGGCAGAATGCGGATTTTACTGCCGACGGCGATAATTTCAATATCGGAAATTTTGCCGGCGATTTCAAAATTCATTTACATCAGCATCAAAAGGGGATTTTCGAGCATTTGCTTCAGCGTCTGTAAAAATTTCGCGCCCGTCACGCCGTCAATCGCCCGGTGATCGCACGACATCGTGACGTTCATAATATTTTTAATGACGATTTCGCCATTGCGGACGACTGCCGTCGGAGTTGCCGCGCCGACGGCGATAATCGCGGCTTCGGGCGGATTGATAATCGCGGTGAATTCTTTGATACCGAACATTCCGAGATTGGAAATCGAGAATGTCGCGCCGGTATATTCTTCGGGCTGCAACTTTTTCTCACGCGCCCGACCAGCCATTTCCTTTATTTCTTTCGAGATTTCGACGATGCCTTTGCGATTCGCGCCGCGCACGACCGGCGTAATCAAACCGTCTTGGATTGCGACGGCAACTCCGATGTCCGCGTCTTCGTAAAAACGCACGGTTTTATCCTGATACGAAGAATTGACCCACGAATGTTTAGTCAAAGCCTGCGCCGCGACTTTCACGATTACGTCGTTGACCGAAACTTTTTCGTCTTCTTTAATAGTCGCATTAATCTGTTTGCGTAACTCCAAAGCCGCGTCCATTTCAATTTCGACGGTCAAATAAAATGTCGGAATCGGTCCGATTGATTCGGCGAGACGACCGGCGATCACCTGCCGCATTTTCGATGTGTTTTCATCACGAAAACGCGAAGCGTTCTGAATTTCGGCTTGCCCGAACGTCGGCGCAACCGGCGGTTCAGCTTTATCTTCCGGCTGACTGCTAACGGTTGACTGTTGACTGATAACTGTTTCGATGTCGCGTTTGATAATTCGCCCGTTCGGACCCGAACCTTTGATTGATTTGAGGTTAATGTCATTTTCCGAAGCCATTCGCGCCGCAATCGGGGAGACGATCACTCTGCCGTCCGATTTTATTTCGCTGCCGCCTGATTCTACTTCGGCTTTCGGAGCTTCTTGCGGCGCGTCTTCTTTTGCGCCCGGACGCTGCGCGTCGTAACTGCGACCGGCGGTTTCGGCGACGTTTTTCTGCGCCGCGCCGTTGGCGACGGACACGCTCGCTGCTTTTTCGGCGATTGGTTCAGCCGGTTTTTCTTTCGTTTCGACTTTTTCTTCCGCTTCCGGCGCGGAATTTCCGTTCGTCCCCGACGAATCTTTTAACAATGCAGAAAAATCTTCGTCTTTTTCGCCGATTATTCCGATAGTTTCTCCGAGTTTGGCGTTCGCGCCGTCGCCGACCAATATCTTCAGAAGCGTTCCGGCATCTAAGGACGTAACTTCCATCGTCGCCTTATCGGTATCAACTTCGGCAATCGGCTCATTCGCCTCAATCGCCTCGCCTTCTTTTTTCAGCCACCGTGAAATCTGTCCTTCCTCCATCGTCGGAGAAAGTTTGGGCATTATAATTGTGTTCGCCATAAATTTTTTGAGATTTTTACACTCGGTCTCTATTTTTCACTCATCTCCGCCAAACCATTTAATCGGGCTTCGATAGCCAAATTCTTAGCCGCTTCCTCGCCATATTTCTCGATGCTGAAGGTTCGGACGCGCCGCTGATATTTTTGCGGACTCCATTTTGCTTCCCAAACTTCGTAAACGTGTCCGAATCTAGGTTTCAAAAGTCGCCTCACGCCGATAATTTCACCGGTTCGGGATGTTTCACGCTCGGCGTGTTCCTGGCGGCTGATTTTCGGATTTTCGGCGACCAGCCGACGGTAAAATCTGCGTGCCGCTTTGAGCGCAGATTCTTTACTGACATAATCGGAATCCTTGAAAAATTTCGAGAACGATTTGCCTCGACATAACAGACGCACCTGCCAGCCGTTGGCTCTGTTTTTGTAGTTTTCTATTCGCGTAATTCCTTTGGGCATAAATTTGCAATCTCAAAAGATTGATTCGTTTATCTATTTTCCTCGACTGTGGAGTGTTTATCCTTGTCGAATTCGACGGCAAACTGATCGTTAAAACATCTTTTGATCTTTACAAATAACAAACTTCCTTGACTGCCGCGATGATTTTTTCAACGCTCGGCAATGCCAGAACTTCGAGGTTTCTGGCGTATGGCATCGGGGCTTCGGCGCAGGAAATCCGTTTGACCGGCGCGTCCAGATAATCAAAAGCGTGTTCCATCACCTGATGCGAAATCTCCGCGCCGACCGACGCGAATGCGTGCGATTCCTCGGCGATGACCAAACGATTGGTTTTCTTAACCGACGCGACAATCGTATCAATGTCGAGCGGTTTGATCGTGCGCGGGTCAACGACTTCGACCGAAACGCCTTCTTTTTCGAGTTCTTCGGCGGCTTTCAAAGCCTGCGGAACGGTGAACGAACGGGCGACGATGGTGCAGTCTGAGCCTTCACGTTTCACGTCGGCAATGCCCAATGGAATCGTGAAATCTTCGTCGTCGGGAACTTCGCCCTTCATTCCATACATCGTTTCCTGTTCGAGAAAAATCACCGGATTATTATCCCGAATCGCTGATTTCAAAAGACCTTTCGCATCAGCAGCGGTTGAAGGCATTACGACTTTCAATCCCGGAAAATTAGCGTAAAATGCTTCGAGAGCCTGTGAATGCTGACTTGAAACCTGATAAGCCGAACCGTTCGGACCGCGAAAAACAATCGGGACGCTGAATTGTCCGCCCGACATATAATACATTTTCGCCGCGTGATTGATGATTTGATCTGACGCGAGAATCGAAAAATTCCACGTCATAAACTCGATAACGGGACGCAGACCAGCCATCGCCGCGCCGACTCCGACGGCGGCGAAACCGAGTTCGGTAATCGGCGTATCAACCACACGCTTGTCGCCGAATTCCTTCCAAAGCCCGCGCGTCACTTTATACGCGCCGTCGTATTCGGCGACTTCTTCGCCCATTATAAAGACGTTTTCGTCTCTGATAATTTCTTCGCGCAACGCTTGATTGAGCGCGTCGCGGATTGTCAAAATTGCCATAAAATTATTAATCTTCTACCATATCGCCGATAATCCAGGGTATTTTAGCTCCAAATTCAACTTGCACTAATGGAATTCCAAATTCAAAAAAATTTAAATCTTTACTCTTTCTAAAACCAATAGAGAAATTTTCAGTAATCTGAGTTGAATCATATGTATTTGAATTTCTATCAAAACATTCTTTCCCTGAAAGAATGTTTTGATAGAAATGAAACCAGCCGCTATAACCGTGTAACTTACTTAAATACTCATCAGTATTAGAAAACTCAGAAATATCAAAAGAGCTAAGACACTCTGATTCTTTGTGATAATCAATTCCTAAATTTTCAAACAAAGTTCTAATTTCTTTCGGGAAAATTTCATCTTTTTGCGGATGATAATTTAAGCAGTATTGGCAATCGCAACCCTCTGAAAATCCACCAATTACTTTTGCATAAGTTTCCCTTGTTAATTCAGAATCAACTTCAAATTCCCAATCTCTGAATCTAACCTTACGCATAAAAGTCAAACTGCCATAAATTACCGGATTCTAAATTTCTTTTCTAGTTCCGATATACTAACTGTCGGCGCGTTTGCTTCTGCTTTTTGAGCGGCGCACAAGTCTGATAAATCTTCCGCCCAAGCCGGTTTCAAATTGTGATATAGAACGTCCGGGTCAATATCCGCGCCGTTTTCCCAGACGATTGTTCCCATTCGCTCGTCAACTTTGACTGCTCGAAACGCTTGCGGATTGTTTCGCAAAGATTCAAAAACTTTGCCGCGCAAAAACGGTTCGAGATTGATTTCACGGGTCGTTTCGTCCGTGAAATTAACTTTGACGACAAAATCGTGAAGCGGTTCAACCGATTTGATTCTCACTAATTTCATAAACTAATCAAGCGGTTTTATACTCGTCAACGGTTCGCTTTGTCTCGCTTTTTCCCAATCCGCCAACAATTCTGCACGATGCAAATCAGTCCATTCAATAACCAAATTATGCGCTCTTCTTGGCAGCCTTCCGGCGTAAATTCGCAAAGTTTCAATTTCGTATAACGCTTCGTCGTCGCCGTATTTCGCGTGAAAATGCGGCGGCGCGTGGTCGTTGTAATACATATAAATTACAATGCCGAAAAATTGGCTGATACAAGGCATTTCGATTTTAAGCAAGCACATCCGTAAACAATTCTTTCTCGTCAGGAAACGGACTTTCTTCGGCGAATTTCACCGCTTTTGCAACCACCTCCTTCGCCCGCGTTTCGATTTCCGTAAAATCTTCGTCGCCAAAAACTTTGGCTTCTTTCAAACTTTCCTTAAACAGAAAAATTGGGTCGCGTTCCTGATTTTTTTTGATTTCGTCGCCGGTTCGATATTTTCCGGGGTCAGACATCGAATGTCCCATAAATCGGTAACAGCGAATTTCCAAAAGCGTCGGCGAACCGTCTTTGCGGGCGCGTTCGATGGCTCGCGTCGTCGCTTCGCGGACGGCTAAAACGTCCATTCCGTCAACGAATTCGCTCGCCATTCCGTAACCAGCAGCTTTTTCGCTGATGCTCGACATTGACATCGCGCGCGCCTGCGACGTTCCCATTCCGTATTGGTTGTTTTCGCAGATGTAAATAACGGGAAGTTTCCAAAGCTGCGCCATATTCAAAGATTCGTGAAACATTCCCTGATTGAGCGCGGCTTCGCCGAAAAAGCAGAGCGTCACTTGATCGCCGCCTTTATATTTCTGCGCGTAAGCCATTCCCGTTCCGACTCCGATTTGTCCGCCGACGATGCCGTGTCCGCCGAAAAATCCTTTTTCTTTGGAAAACATGTGCATCGAACCGCCTTTGCCGCCGACGCTGCCGCCCGATTTGCCGTAAAGTTCCGCCATCACCGCTTCCGGCGTGATGCCTTTGAGCATCGCCTGAACGTGATCGCGGTAAGCCGTGATGACATAATCATCCGCCCGCAAAGCCATTATCGCGCCGACACCGACCGCTTCCTGACCGATATAAAGATGGCAAAAGCCGCCGATTTTCCCGATGCGGTAAACTTCCGCGCATTTCTGCTCGAAACTTCTGCCGAGAACCATTTGATAAAGCATTTCCTGCAACAGTTCTTTGTCGAGATTTTTAATCGAGCTTTTCTGTAATTTTTTGCGATCCTGATGTTCGGATTTGGCGATTTTCGGGTTGACGGTATCGGTTACGGCTTTTTCCGACTTCTCCATTTTCTCTACGGTTTTCGCCGCCGCCGAGTTTTTAGCCCGGTGTCCGTTGGCGTTGGTTTTCGATGTGCCTGCTTGAGTCGCTGTCTTTGCCAAAATTAAATCCTCCGCGCTTTGGTCTGGAATAAAACCGGCGCAATTAAACTTTATATAATATCAAAAGGTAAATTATAAGCGACAGCGGGCGGATTGTGCAAAATGCTTGACAATCAAATCAATAATTAGAACGAACGTCGGATTTGCCGAACATTCTCTGCGAACTCCGCGTCTCTGCGTGAGAAAATGTTTTCACGCAGAGACGCGGAGTTCGCAGAGAAAAGATTAAACAACCGGTTGAATTTTTGATTTTTGATTCGAGTTTGACATCCAAATCTTGCCAAAAATTTGTTAGAATTCCGCAAAGTGTTAAAATTTAAGGTAACGATGAACTATCAAAATCAGCCGTCAAAAACAGGGTTGGAAAACCCAGAATCAAACTCCAAAAAACTTCGTGTTTCGCTGTATTTGTCAGCAGTCTTGATTCTTCTTTTTTCTTTCACCGCTTTCGCGCAAAATCCGACGAAATGGACTTTGGAGTCGGACTCGAAAGGCAAATCGCTCAAAAAAGACGAAAGTTTTAAAGCCGATTTAAAGGCGGAAGTCGAAGACGGCTGGCATCTCTACGCCGTCGAGCAACCGACCGGTGGACCGTTTCCGACGAAAATTACGATTCCCGAAAACACGCCGTTTGCAATTGCCGGAAACGTCGAATCGTCAAATCCAATCGTCAAAGCCGATCCGAATTTTCTCGTTGACGGCAAGCCGCTGGAGACGAAGTATTTTCAAAAGCAAGCCGTTTTCACAATCCCTCTGAAATCTTTGAACGGCGGTAACGCGGACGATTTGGCGGTTAACGTGCGTTTTCAGGTTTGCAACGACACGGTTTGCCTGCCGCCGAAAACCGTTAAAGTTTCGTTTGTCGGATTTGAAGACGTGAAACGCAGCGGTCAGGGTTCAGGGTTCGGAGGTCAGGAAAATCAAACCGGTGATCCAAAGTTAGCGACTGGCAGCCAAACCGAATCAAGCGAAGCAGTCCGAGAACCGAGAACTGAAACCCAAAACCCGAACGATTTGCCGCTGTCGTCTTTCATCTGGCTGGCGATCACTCTGGGCGCGTTGTCGCTCCTTACGCCGTGCGTTTTTCCGATGATTCCGATTACGGTTTCATATTTTACTAATCACGCGGGCAGTAATCGCTCGAAATCCGTCAAATTGGCAACGGTTTATTCGCTCGGAATTATCGGCACTTTCACGATTTTGGGAATGCTGCTGGCGATTTTCGTCGGCGCGGCGGGAATAAATCTTTTCGCGGCAAACCCTTACGTCAATCTTTTTATCACGGCGATTTTTCTCTTTTTCGCCTTCAATTTGTTCGGCGCGTATGAAATCACGATTCCAACCGGAATTTTGACGAAACTGGATAATTTAACGCGCAGCAAGGAAGGCGAAGGTTCGGGAATCGTCGGCGCGTTGCTGATGGGTTTGACTTTCACTTTGACTTCGTTCACCTGCACATCGCCGTTCGTCGGGACGATTTTGGTTTCGGCTTCGCAGGGCAGTTGGCAGATGCCGCTCGTCGGAATGCTCGCGTTTTCAACCGTTTTCGCGCTGCCGTTTTTCGTTCTCGCGCTGCTGCCGCAATACGTTTCGAGCCTTCCGCGTGCCGGCGGCTGGATGAACTCGGTGAAAGTGGCGATGGGATTTCTGGAAGTCGCGGCGGCGATGAAATTTATCTCGAACGTGGATTTGATTTGGAAATGGGGAATTTTCACGCGCCCAGTCGTGCTGGCGATTTGGATCGCGCTATTCGGAATTTTAGCCGTTTATTTGCTGGGCAAATTTCAACTGCCGCACGACTCGAAACCCGAACGCATCGGCGCGTTTCGGCTGATGTCGGCGGTTGTCAGTTTGGCAATCAGTTTCTATTTATTAACCGGACTTTTCGGCGCGAAACTCGGCGAACTCGAATCGTTTTTGCCGCCGGATTTAGAAAATAGCTCGGCGCGAATTTTCGGCGGCAAAGCGGCGGACGAACTAAAGTGGATTGACAACGATCTGGAAAAAGCACTCGCCCAGGCAAAAACGGAAAACAAACGAGTTTTTATAGATTTTACCGGCTACACCTGCACCAACTGCCGCTGGATGGAAGCAAATATTTTCCCAAAAAAAGAAGTCGAAGCCGAAATGTCAAAATTCATTTTAGCCCGACTCTACACCGACGACGGCAGCGAAAATAACGCGCAACAGCAGGAATATCAGGAAAAGACTTTCCAAACCGTTGCCTTGCCTTTTTACGCGATTTTAGACGCGAACGGCAAAACCGTCTCGACATTTCCTGGTTTGACGCGCAACACGCCGGAGTTCGTTGAGTTTCTGCAAAAATCGCAAAAAAATTAGCCGCGAAACAGCGGCGTAACTTTTTCAATTTTTCGTTTTGTTCTGAATGGCGGTCGGATTTTTTTTATTTATATCCTGATGCGTGTGTGAAATCATTTCCGTGGCAGTAGCGTAGAAGAGTCCGCCACAAACCATCAGCGTTACCACCACGCCGACCGCAAAGATAACGTATTCCATAATAAAATTATGCTGTTCGGGCGTTGAGTTTAAAATACAAGCCGAGGGCGAGAATTGAAGGAACCCACAACCCGACAAAAATTCCCGAATCTTTTTGACTCGGTCCGAGAACTCCAAACCATAGCGCAATCGAAAATAAAAACGAGAGAAACGCCGCGCCAACAATTAAATAATCCGATTTAGTAAACATAATTTTTCTTGAATTTATTTGATTTTCCAGAAAAGCCGTCGGCTGCTTTTGTCGGCAAACAACGGCTTTCCCTATTTTTCTATTCAGCCGAGACTTATGCCTGCGCCGCTGCCGAAGGCATTAAAACGGTGTCAATAATGTGAATCACGCCGTTGCTCGCTTCGACATCCGCCGTCGTCACCGTCGCATCGTTGATTTTCACGCCGTTCGTCGCGTCAATTTTGATTTTCTGACCATTGACGGTTGCAGCTTCGGTCAATTTCGCTGCGTCAGCCGCCATAACTTTCCCTGAAACAACGTGATAAGTCAGAATTCCCGCGAGTTTTTCCTTATTTTCCGGCTTCAGCAAGTCGGTCAAGGTTTCGGCGGGAATTTTGGCGAACGCTTCGTCAGTCGGCGCAAAAACGGTGAACGGACCAGTGCCTGACAGCGTTTCCACTAAACCGGCGGCAGTGACCGCCGCGACCAATGTTTTAAAACTTCCGGCTTCAATTGCCGTTTCGACGATATTTTTTGTGTTACTCATTTTTTATTCCTTGTAATGTTTGTGGCGGCTTGTTTTCGGCAACCGACACGGGTTAAGCAACCTTTGCAGACGAAAAATTCGCCTTTCCCATCTGTCCTTCCGACGGATAAAAGCGGCGAAGGCTGAAATGTTACTGCTTTATTAAGATCAGAAAAGCCGGTGTATTCCGGCAGG
>JAJAZE010000534.1 GCA_026785925.1 Pyrinomonadaceae bacterium | reverse complement strand
GGTTTCGGCTCGGTCGTCGCCGGTGAAAGTCGTCAAAGATTATTGAATCAGGACGGCACTTTCAACGTGCAGCGGACGGGTTTGCCGTTTCTCTCCTCGCTTAATCTTTATCACACGGTGATTTCGATGTCGTGGACGACGTTTCTCGTTCTGACTTTGCTTTTATATTTTTTGAGCAACGTCGTTTTCGGAGTTTTCTACGCGGCATTCGGAGAGTCGGCACTGGTTGATACTTCGGAAATCCCGTTGGACAATCTGCTGCTGCGCGGATTTTTCTTTTCGGTTCAGACGTTTGCGACCATTGGTTACGGAACGATTCACCCAATCGGCATTGCGCCGAATCTGCTCGTCACCATTGAATCTTATTACAGTATGATCGTCACCGCCCTGATTACGGGCATCGTTTTCGCCAGGTTTGCGCGTCCGACGGCGCGGGTTTTATTCAGCGAAATCGCCGTTGTCGCGCCGTATCGCGGCGGCGAAGGTTTTATGTTTCGGATGGTCAACGGCAGAAGCAGCCAGCTTCTCGAAGTCGGCGTGCAGGTTTTGTTTTCGCGCTTCGTCGAACAAAACGGCAAAATTTCTCGCCAATTCGATTATCTGGAATTGGAAAGAAACCGCGTCGCGTTTTTTCCGCTGGCGTTGACGATTGTTCACCCGATTGACGACACCTCGCCGATGTTCAGATTGACCGCCGAAGATTTGAAAAAGAGCGACGCGGAGATTTTGATTTTGATTTCGGCGACTGATGAAACCTTTGCCTCAATCGTTCATACGCGCTCGTCATACAAAGCGGCGGAGATAAATTTCGGCAGTAAATTCACCAGCATTTACAATCCGGTCGAAGAAGGCGAACCGCTTTCGATTGACATCAACAAACTTTCGCAGATTGAAAAATTAACTACTAAATAAATATAGGATTTACGCAGTTGGCAGAAGCAAATAACGCGGATTCGACAAATTTACCGAAAATCAATTTCAAAGAACTTTTATTTGATGTTGATAGTCGAATGATTTGTCTATTTCTTAGCATCTGCTAAGGATTCAAGAAAACGATCATTAGCAAAATATCTTCTGTTATTTACTGATGTTACGCAGAGCGGCTTTCTTTCGGGCTACGCCCGCTGATGTGCGGAAAGGCTGTGCCTTTCCGTCTGCGGTTCTCAAGATATTTGGAGGCTACGCCTCCAAACGGGCGGCGCAGCCGCTGAATTATTAACAATAATCGTCGGAAAGGCACAGCCTTTCCGCACATCAGGCGGCACAGCCGCAGTTTTGCGTAAAATCAGTTATTTATCAATAGCAAACCAAAATTGAATGAAGCGGTTTTATTTTGAATGAGGCGGCAAAACTTTATCAATCACCCTATTTCTCAATGTTGTAGAAATCGATTTCAATTAATTAGCCGCGCTAAAATCCGGCGAAAAACGGTTGACCGTGTAAGGCTTGAATGAACAAAAACGTAAAAACGGACAAATAAACCAGCGCGAAGGCGAACGTCCAAACAGTCGGCGATT
>JAJAZE010000533.1 GCA_026785925.1 Pyrinomonadaceae bacterium | reverse complement strand
GGTGCGTCCCGCGCTCAAAGCGTCGTGGCAGCGTCGGAAGACATTTGCGGGAACCGGAATGATGGCGGCGGTTTTGACGGTTTTAGGTTACGGTCTTTGTCTGGCTCCGGGACTCGTTTTTTCGGTTATCTGGGCGTTGGTCGCGCCGGTCGTGATGATGGAGAATCTGCGCGGGCGGGCGGCTCTGAAACGCTCAAAAATACTGGTGATGCGGTCGCTTCGGACGACGATTGCGGCGGTTTTTATTATGTTTTTCGTGCCGGTGATTTTTTCGATGATGATCGCTTTTTTTGCCAACGCCGCCGCTGATACGTTTCAATCGGATGCCGATAAAATAACTGCGGCGCAAAAGAGAATCGAAAAGCAGAATCGAAAAAAAGCTGCTAAAGATGCGCTGGCGGTTGAAAAACCGGTTGAAGACAACGAAGTCAATGTGCTGGTCAACGGCGCAAAAGTTGATCTGAACGACGAGCCGCAAAGTATGGGCGCGAAAATAAGGGAAACTGTTCGGGAAGCTCTGACGCAGATTCTTTTACTGCCGTTCCAGATTATAATCGGCTCATTTTCTTCAATCATTTTCGCCCTGCTTTATCTCAAAACCAGGCAAGCCGGCGGTGAATCAATGCAGGATTTACTGGCACAGTTTGAACAAACCGATCAGCCGCGCACCAATTGGCAAAAGCGCGTTCAGGCGCGGCTCGAACAATCGGGCAAACTGACGAGCAAAACCTGAATCGAACCGCCGTATGAAATTTCTCGGCTTTTTTCTAATAATTTTTTTCGGCTTCACCGTGCGGGCGCAGAATTTTGAGCGCGATTTTCCGCTGTCTGAAAACGCTTCGGTTAAAATCACCAATCTTTACGGGCGTGTCAGCGTCACGGCGGAAAAAAGCGTGACCGCCGAAAACGAAGTCGAAAATGAAAAAGGCAAAACGGGCAAAGCCTTTCTGATGACTCGCAACGGCAAAGAATCCGACCTGAAAATCGTTTCCGAAACAAAGCGGCTGGAGATTTCCGTCCAGCCGCTCGATGCCAAATCGCGCATTGATTTGACTTTGAAAATTCCCGCCGGAATGAAAGTGAATATCGAAACTGCCGACGGTGAAGTGCGGCTCGAAGGTCACATTGAATCCGCCGAAATCAAGACCGAAACCGGCACGATTGCGGCGAATGTTCCGCTTGACGATCTGAAATACGATTTTGTCTGGACCGAATCGCGCCCGCGTTTTGTCAGCGACATCGAACTCGCCGAAGCCGACGAAAAAGCGGCGGGCAAATTCGTCATTAACGGCAAGTTGGGCGAGAAAGTAAAAAATAAAAAGGAAAAAGTAAAAAGTGAAGATGAGGCGGAAACTTTGAATGAAAACGAGGAAAATTCCGGGTCAAAACTAACCGGCGAAGAACGACGAGCAAACGAAAAAGACAGGAAATCAAAAGCCGGGCAAGACCAAAAACTAAAAACCAAAAACCAAAAACCAAAAACCATCAAATTAAACTTTACGACCGCGCGCGGCATTATTTTATTGAACGTCAATCCGAATGAAGTTCCGGCAAATCTGACCGAAAGACCTCTGACCGAAGCGGCAAAGGCGATTATTCGCAGCGGTGATTTGCTGCTCGCCGAAGCGATTCGGCGGGCGAGTCCGAAATACTTCGGCGAATACGCGCAAACGCTGCCGCCGCGCCGATCTTCGCCGGTGATGAGCGAAAACAAAAACGCTCAAACCGTGACGACCGCACCGATTAAACGAGTTGTCGCCAGCGTGACAGACATCAATAACCGCGCCATCGGCGATTTGAAAAAAGCTGATTTTGAAGTGACCGAAAAAGGCGAAAGCCGCGAGATTTTAGCCGTCGAACCGACGACTGCGCCGTTCAATTTGGTTTTGCTGCTCGACGTTTCGGGCAGCGTGGATAATTACGTTGATTTCATTCGCAAAACCGCCCGCAATTTCGTCAGAACGGTCGGCGCGAACGACAAAATCGCCATCGTGATTTTTAACGAAGATGTCAAAACGCTCTCGACTTTGACGACCGACAAAAGCAAACTTTCGGAAAGTCTCGACACTTTCGACGCGGGCGGCGGAACGGCTTTTTACGACGCGCTGGCTTATACTTTGGCGGAAACTCTGCGACCGCTCAAAGGCGAACGAACGGCGGTCGTCGTCTTGTCGGACGGCGACGATAATCGCTCATTTCTTGCGTTTGATTCGCTTTCCAGTTCGATTCAGGAAAGCGGCGCGTTGATTTATCCGCTGTATGTGCCGTCGGGTTTGATTGCGGCTTCGGCGAATAATAACGCCGATTCTTCGGTTGATCCGCTGCGCTCACGTTACATCGGTTTGACTTCAAAGTCGGAAGCGGAAGGCGCAAAACTCGCGCAAACTTCGGGCGGCGTTTATTATCCGATCACTCAAATCAGCGATTTGCAGAAGGCATACGACGATATTGTCGTCCAGCTTCGCACCGCTTATTCGATTACTTATCGCTCGAATCTAACGGAATTTCGTGAAAACCGCGCTTCGCCGCGTTTGAAGGTCAAGGTCAAACGCGAAAATTCTTTTGTCAAATTAGGTTCGGTGGTTGAGATTTCCGAAAAATAATCAATTAGAAGTTACGCAGTTGGAAAATAAAGACATATTTTAACAGGATGGACAGGATCAACAGGATCAATAAACAATTCGGCAAATCTTTTTTTATCCTGACCATCCTGTCCATCCTGTAAATTTTTCTTTCAACTGCGTAACTTTTATCAATAATACGAGCATAAATCAGAGCTATTCAATAACGACCAAAAAAACTAAGATGAGACTCAAAATAGCAGCCGCTCGAATTAACGAAAGTCTCAAGTTTTTGCAGGCGTTTTGTTTGTTGGGTATTTTGGCGGTCAATGTTTTTGCCGCCCTGCAAACCGGCGAGATTTCGGGCGAAGTCGAAGCGATCAGATACAAACAATTCGTCAACGATACTCTGCGCGAATCGAAGCTCGAAAACTTCGACATCAACCAATCGGCGGGCGCGTTTTTGCTTTCCAACGAAAAAGAAAAAATCGCCGTCAGCCGCTGGATTTCGCCGAAACGAACGCGCTCTTATCCTTACGAAAGAGTTTATGACACGCTCGCTCATCCGGGAAAAAAGGTGACGATAATTCCGGTCGTCAAAGACGAAGGCTTGGGCGGCGAGCGCGACTTTTTGCAGTGGGACACAATTTCTCTGCTGAGTTTATTGGACGTTCACGTCGTTTTGGCTTATTACGACGACGCGGTGAAAAACACGAAACGCGCCGACCAAATCACCGGACAAAAATTTGACAACCGATACGTTGCGGCGCGTCTGAATGAAATTTTCGATTTCAAAGGCACGGCGCGTCAATGGAATGAAAGGGAATCCAAAAACTTAAAAACCGTCTTTGAAAAAGCCCGACTCGCGTATCGTAAAATTTCCAGAGAAACGAAAACCTATCTGCACGACGAGACGGCTTTGAATGATTTGATCGGATACGCCGCCACGCCGCAGAAATTTATCGAATTCTCGCGCCGCAAATCGCGGCAGGCGCAAGCCCGCGAATTTGTCACCGAGCAGCCGAAAGAAGCGTTGGCAACCGATACCAAAGCCAAAGTGACGATCAATAATGCGTTGTTCGGCAAATACTTTTTCACCTGCGACGAAACTAAAATCGAGCCGTCAACCGTTTATCTGATTGAAGCCAAACACAGCCGGCGCAGCAAATTTTCCGGCAAAAACGACATCAAAGACGGTTTGGTGAAAATGATGCTCTACACGAATCTGACCGACATCAAAATCGGCAAACAATCTTACGGCTTAAAGGTGCAGATTCGCCTGACCTCGAATCAATTAAAAGGCTCAACTAACTCGGATGTCAAAGACGAAGAAATCGAAGTGTTTCTGGCGGCTAATTTGTTTGCTTCGGCGGACAAAACTTTCTTCAGAAAACTCTTTCTTGAAGCCCGCGAAAATAAGTTCACGATAATTTTAGAACACGCGGAAACCGCAAATTTGAAGAAGTTATAAACTCCGGTTGTTCAGTTGGCGGGAACTCAAAGATAACGAAAATACGTCGTGTTCAACCATTTAATAAGATTTCCAACCGCTGCGTTTTGATTCCGTAAAACTCTTTAATCGCTCTGATCTGTTCGGCTAATTTATCTTCGTCAACCGTTTTTTCGCGGCGCGTTCCGACAATCATATTATTTTTCGGCGTGTGTTCGGTGGCGATAAACTCGAAAAGTTTGGTCGAATAACCGCTTTTTTCCAGCAGCAGCGAGCGCAAACCGTCGGTCACGGTTTCGGCTTCGCGTTCGAGCATTACGCCGTGCCGAAAAATTCCGCTCAAAAAATCGGGTGCTTTCATTTGCGGGCGAATTTCCTGATGGCAGCACGGCGCGACGACGATCAAATCGGCTCGCGCTGCGATGCCTTTGAAAATCGCGTCGTCGGTCGCCGTATTGCAGGCGTGCAGCGCGATTAGAACGTCAACATTTTCAAGCGCGTAATCGCCGATCCAGCCGTGAACGAAGCGCAAATTTTCAAATTCCGACGCTTTGGCGATGTCGTTATCAATTGAAACGAGTTCCTGTTTAGTGTCAACGCCGGTGATTTGCACGTCAATTTTCCGAGTGTTTTTGAAATAATCGTAGGCGGCAAAAGTCAGATAACCTTTGCCCGAACCCATATCAACGATGTTCAACTTGCGGCGTTCGGCAAGCGGCGATTTGTCAATCAAACTGCCGAGAGTTTCGACGAAGCGGTTGATTTGTTTCCATTTATCCTGCTGTTTGTCGCGGATTTCGCCGCGCTCGGTCGTGATTCCGAGGGCTTTTAAATAAAAACTGTTGGAGTTGACGAGCGTCTGTTTTTCGCGGTCGTGCGCGGCTTCGGGCTTGGTATTAAAAGTCGGTTTGGCGACGTTCAAACGCGACTTTCCTTTTTTGCCGATGTCGAGTTGGAAGTCGTTATTTAATGTGAAAAGATGTCCGCTGAAAAAATCCGCGCCGAGAGCTTCTTTGACCTTCGCCGCGCCTTCCGCGAAATCGAAATTTTTCGCCGTGTCGCGCGTATCCTGCCGGAAAAGGAAAAAAAGCCGCGCCCCTTTTTTCGTCTCGACCAGCCGAATCAGCAATTTTTGCAAATGCGCGTCAGTTCCGCGATAATTGCCTAAAGTCATTTTTATAAAAGTTTCATTCGCCAGGCTGTCGGCAAAAGCGGCAATGAACTTTTCGATGTTTTCGGTCATAGATAAATTGGAAATCACAGCTTAACACGAGATGAATACGGATAAAAATACGATTGAGCGCGACGTTTTTTTGAAGGAAGTTCTGTTGATTTTGCGCGAAACTTTTGAAGGTTCGCCCGCCGGTCAGGGAAGCGCGTATCTTGATCGCGGTGTCGGCATTTTTGCGACTCTGGAAACGCTTTCGGCGGCGGATGTTTCGCTGGAAGTCGGCGAGACGACGATTGCCGCGCACACCGAACACGCCAAGTTTTATCTCGACCGAATTTGCGAAATCATCAAGGGCGGAAACGAAAAAATCAATTGGGAACAAAGCTGGCTGATCGAAACCGTCAACGAAACCGAGTGGAGATACCTGCGCGAAGGAATGCGAAAATCTTACGAAAACGTCTTGCTGTGTTTCGCTGAAATCGAAACGTGGAACGAAACTAACATCGGCGAAGCAGTGGCGATTATCGCGCACACGGCGTATCATTTAGGCGCGATGCGGCAAATTATGAAGCGCGTTCAAAAACAATGAAAACAATCAATCAAGCGGATTTTACGCAGTCTCTGACTATTTTATTAAGAGAGTCTTTTGAAGGAATGCCAACGCCCGCCGAGCAGGTTTTTCTCGACGGCGACGCGGGGATTTTCTCGACGCTCGGAAAACTCGATGCGGAGAAGGCTTCGGCGGAAATCAATTCGACGACGATTGCCACGCACGCCGAACACGCCCGATTTTACATCGAACTGCTCGATAATTATTTGAACAAAGATATGCGCGTGGTTGATTTCAAACAAAGCTGGCGCGTCAAAAACGTCAGCGAAGACGAATGGGACGCGCTGCGCGAACACGTCTCGCAGACTTACCGCAAACTCGGTGAAACTTTACAGAAAACCGACGATTGGAGTTTGGACACCATAACCGTCGCTCTCGGCATCGTCGCGCACACGGCTTATCATCTCGGCTCAATCCGGCAGTTAGCAAAAAACTTATAATCCGAATTTTATTTATTTATTTATGAATAATTTATTTCATCTGGCATTTTCCGTTAAAAATCTGGACGAATCGCGTCGGTTCTACGGCGAAATTCTCGGCTGTGAAGAAGGCAGAAGCTCCGACCAATGGATTGATTTCAATCTTTTCGGACATCAAATTGTCGCGCATCTCGCGCCGGAAGCCGCCGGCATCAAACACCAAAACGAAGTTGATGCCGACCACGTTCCCGTGCCGCACTTCGGAATCGTTTTGCCGATGGACGAATTTAAAAATTTCGCCGAAAAACTAAAAAACAGCGGCGTTGAATTTATCATCGAACCGAAAATCCGTTTCGCGGGCGAAGTCGGCGAACAGGCGACGATGTTTTTCCTCGATCCGAGCGGCAACGCGCTCGAATTTAAATCGTTCGCCGATTTTTCGCAGGTTTTTGCGAAGTGAATATATGAAGATTAAATTTTTTATCCTCTTTGTCGCAATCGTTTTTCCAATAGTCATTCAGGCGCAGAAGACGGAAAGATTTATCGCTGTGACGATTGACGATTTGCCGGTCGTTTCAACGCGCAAGGACTTAAAAACCCGGCAGGAAATTACCAGAAAGCTGCTCGCGCATATCACCAAAGCGAAAGTTCCGGCAATCGGGTTCGTCAATGAAGGCAAACTTTACAACGGCGAAAAGCGTGACGAGGCGCAGATTGGTTTGCTGCGGTCGTGGCTCGATGCTGATCTCGAACTCGGCAATCACACTTTTTCTCATAAAAATTTGAGCGCGGTGAGCCTTAAGGATTATGAAGATGAAATTCTGCGCGGCGAAATTATCACTAAAGAATTGCTTGCCGAAAAAGGAAAAAAGATTAGATATTTTCGCCATCCGTATCTGCACACCGGGTTGAGTTTGGAAATAAAAGATGAATTAAATCAATTTCTAAAACAACACGATTACACGATTGCGCCGGTAACGATGGACAACGCCGATTATATTTTTTCGAGTGCTTACGACCGCGCTTTCGATAAGAACGATAAGAAACTGATGAAGCAAATCGGCGCGGCATACATCGCTTATTTTGAAAAATGTTTTGATTATTGGGAACGCCAATCAGTCAACCTTTTCGGGCGCGAAATTAAATTTATTTTACTGCTTCACGCCAACTTTATTAACTCGGATTATTTTGACGACATTGCTAAAACGCTGACTAAACGCAAATATCAATTTGTCACTCTGGAAAACGCGCTGACCGACGAAGCCTACAAACTGCCCGATACTTTTGTGAAACGCAACGGAATTTCGTGGCTGCACCGCTGGGCAATCGCCAAAGGCAAAGGAAACATTCTGCCCGATGAGCCGCAAGTTCCCGAATTTGTCGTTAATGCGTCGGAATTCAAATCGCAATAGATGAAAAAAGCGGAAACCGTTATTATCGGCGGCGGTATCGTCGGTGCGAGCGTCGCTTATCATCTGACGAAGCGCGGCGCACAAAGCATTTTGATCTTGGAGTCTGAAACGGAACAGGGCAGCGGTTCAACCGGCAAGGCAACCGGCGGAATCCGCGCTCAGTTTGAGACTGAAATCAATATCAAAATGTCGCTCTACTCGCTCGGTTTTATAAGTAACTGCGGCTTTGACTGCGGATATGAACCACGCGGATATTTATTTTACGCAACTGACGAAAAGCAGTTTGATTATTTGAAACGAAACGTCGAAACGCAAAAAACGCTCGGCGTAAAAGACGTTGAAATTATTAACAGACAACAGGTTAGGGAAATCTGTTCGATTTTGAATTGCGAAGATATTGTCGGCGGAAGTTTTGGCGGACGCGACGGTTTTATCAATCCGCTGACGTTGATGAACGGTTTCACGAAAAATGCTTTGGCGAAAGGCGCGAAAATTAAATTTGAAACGCGAGTTACATCAATCGAAACGCGCAGCAGAAAAGTTGTCGCGGTTGAAACGAACAAAGGCAGAATCGAATGCGAAAAAGTCGTCATCTGCACC
>JAJAZE010000532.1 GCA_026785925.1 Pyrinomonadaceae bacterium | reverse complement strand
TTCGCTGCTATTGGTTTTCTACTGAGTATTTTATTTATTAGATGGGCAAGCAATTATAGTGAATCCGGTTTCATTAGTTTTGGTGATCTGAGTAGATTCTTAATACTTTTAGCTGGCGGATTGCCAATAACTTTATTAGTTCTTGGATTCTTTTCAATTTTTGCGAAATTATTCAGTGTCGAAGCAAAACTTTATGGAAAAATAGAAATGTGGGCGATGAGGTTGACAGTTATTTTCCAATGGGTGATTTGGTCACAGTTGATTGCTTTACTGTTTCAAAATTTATAAATTGATTTTTATAAAAAACACGAGCGATGAATTACACGAATCACGAAACTTGCCGAATCTATTTCAGCGAGAGTAGCCGAACCCGAAGAGAGAAATTTATGAGCGAGCAAAATTTAACTCAGGATATTTCGGATAAACTGCGCGAATACGTTTTGGAAACGACGCAGGAAGATTACGACCGGATGAAGGCGGAAGGAATTGACGAAGACGCGATTCCGTCAGTCGGCAAGCACATTTTCCGCCGCCGGACACGCCCGCTGAATCCGCGTGACGCGAAAATCAAAATGACGATGTTTATTGATTACGACGTGATGCAGCATTTCAAAAAACGCGCCGAATCGCCGAACGCCGCGCCGTATCAAACGCAGATCAATCAGGAACTCCGCGCCGCGATGGAACGGGATTTGGCGCAAGAAACCGAAAATCTCGACGCGGTGATCGAAAAATTAGCGAACAATCCAAAGTTTATCAATGCAGTTTCCGAACGATTGAAGGCGGCTTGATTTTTTTGAAAACCTAAAGCTGATTTTGCCGATGTCGAACAAAAAAAGTTTGGAAAAACTTTTAGGAATGCGCGTCGGCGGCGTGAGAAATCTGGAAGAAGCGTTGGACGAATTATTTTAGGAGTTTGAATATGAAAATAGCTTTCCTTTTCCTCTGTGTGTCATTGGTTTCCTGTTCATCAAACAATCAATCTCAAAATACTTACGAAGAAACCAGAGAATTATTAAGTGAATCAATTATTTCTAATGAAAATTTCATCAAGTTATTTCAAATCGGAGATGAAAGAGTTGATAATTTCATTGCGGCTTTGAACGACAAAGACAAAAATGTTCGTTATAACACGCAAAAAATCATACGTTCTATCGGCAATCCGAAAGCGACGGAAGCAATGTATAAATGGCTTTCTAAAAATGCTCTGAAAAAAAAGGATGAATTTCCGACATCGCCCATACCTATTCCGATAAATGATTGGGAATACAATTTTGAAGAAAAGAGTTATATGTACGCCTCTCGCTCAACTCTAAAAAACAGTTACGCTTTATTTTTTGATGATTCCGACAAAGCGAAGGCGGCTTTGCAAAAGTTTGTCGAGCAGGAAAATAACAATACTTATGGCTTGGGATAAGGCAAAAAACTTGAAAGATTACGAGAACTTCAAATTGGACAAATTTTTCAGGAAAACGGAGATTTAGCAAACGCTGTATTACAGACTTCACTTTTTCAATTTGAAGCTGATAATCCAACCCGAAAAGCAGCACCGGAAAAATTAAAATCTAAATTGATAACTTACAATTCTACAAAGACAAAAGCATTAATTGACGTTCAAAACGTGGACGGAACTTTTAGCGTTATAGTTGAGAAAGTTGCAGATGGCTGGAAATTCTACTCAGTTCTTCGCGTTGGAGTTTTTTAATTTATGAAACGAATCGAACCAAAAGCCGGACAAAAATCGGTTTGAAACTATCTGCAATTTTACCAAACCGTTTTCACGAAAGCCGAATTTTGAATATTTGCGTCAGTCGTAATCAATTCTAAATTTAAATGCCGCGCCGTTGCGAAAATCAGGCGGTCGTGGAGTTCAGGAATGTCGGTAATTTGGGCGGCGGTTTCGATGATTGATTGCGTCAGCGGCGACTCGCGGAAGTTCGGATTAGTTTGCAGAAGTTTTTTCACGTCGCGTAGATTCGTGCTGATGCGTCCTTTTTCGGAAAGGTAAAGAATTTCGGCAAAGATAATCGCCGGAAGGTAAATAATCGTATTCAAATTTTCGGCTGAATCGAAAATTGCTTGCGAATCTGTGCCGAGCCGCCGTTTTTCGAGATAAACGACGAGCGCGACCGTATCGGCGACGTATTCAGCGGCGGGGATAAACTGACTCATAATCGGCAAATTCCGCTTCCAAATGTTCTGATTCGGTTTCGTTCAGATTGCTCAAATCTTCTGTCACTAAAGCGCGAAACTGTTCGTCTTCAAAACTTTTCGGATCAACGGCGCGGCGGCGCACGAAATAAACGAAATCAGCAATTTCGCGCAAAGTTTCGGTCGGCAAACCTTTAATGCCTGAAACAATAATCTTTTTGTAAGTTGCCGTTTCCATAACAAAACTCCGCTTGCATTTTAGCATAATTCGGTTGGAAACTTGATTTATGAAAAGAATCGAACCAAAAGCGGGACAAGAATCGGTCTGGGATTATCCGCGACCACCGCGACTTGAACGGACGAATAAACATCTCAAAATCGTTTTCAATGGCGAAATTATCGCGGAAACGAATCGCGCTTTTCGTGTTTTGGAAACGTCGCATCCGCCCGTCTTTTATTTTCCGCCGGAAGATGTGCGAATGGAATTGCTGTCAAAAGCGGCGGGCGCGAGTTTTTGTGAATGGAAAGGCAGCGCGGGTTATTATGATTTGCAGGTCGGCGACCAAAGCATCAAAAACGCCGGTTGGTTTTACGCAAATCCGACGCGAAATTTTGCGGAAATTAAAGATTACATCGCGTTTTATCCGTCGAAAATGGACGATTGTTATGTCAATGATGAATTAGTTGAAACTCAGGAAGGCGATTTTTATGGCGGTTGGATTACGAAAGATATTGTCGGACCTTTCAAGGGCGGCACGGGAACTTGGGGTTGGTGAGATTTTAGAATTTGAACCAAAGAAACTGAGTTCGTGATAATCAAAAATAGGAAAGAATTAGCCGCAAAAAGGCACAAAATTTGCAAAAAGGATGAAACTTATTTTTGTGTCCTCTGGTGCCTTTTTGTGGCTGGCATTTTTTATCCCGAACTGACGTTAATTATTGCCGACGGATAGAATTTCTTCCAAAATATCGTCTCTCTGCCGATGGCGGTCGGTGACTCTCGGAGCTTCGGTGACGGATGCTCGGCGCGGCTGCGCGAACGGGTCAATCTGCATCGGCAAGCCTTGTTTTTCGAGCGTTTTCGAGATTACTGAGGCGAGTAACTCCTGTTCAAACTGCGTAATATCAATAAATTTAGTGCCGATGCCGTTATCGGAAAACTTATACAACGCCTTGCAGGTCAGCGGCAGAAAATTTTTGTTCGGCAGTCGGATGAGCAGCCGAAATTCATCGCCGACATAAACGCCTTCGTCCCATTCGGTCAGACAGCCGCCGATGCTGATTTGGTGAACCATCGTCTCCACCGCTTCGCCGTATTTCGTGTAGCGAACGGCGGCAATATCGAGCGAAAATCTAATGTGTCGTCTTTGTTCAATTCCCATTTGAGAAATACTGAGCGAAACTTTTCTGCGGTCTCCGGCGCGAAACCTTTTTAATTATCTTACAGATTTTACCTCGACTAATGCAATCAATTATTTCAAAAGAAAAACCACTCGCCGGATTAGCGACAAGTGGTTTTTCTTTAAAGATAAGTTATTTTTTAGCTGTTGGCGGCTTCCGTTTTCGCGCAGTGTTCGTCAAACGCCGCCACGAGTGCCTGAGCAATTTGCTGCGGATGCCGACCTTCGAGGTCTTTGCGCTCGAACATTCCGACGAGCTTACCGTTTTTCAAAAGACCGATTGCCGGCGACGACGGACGATAATCGGTAAAGTAATCGCGGGCAACATCGGTCGCGTCAATGTCCGCGCCGGCGAAAACCGTGATTGATTTATCCGGCTGATTCGGCGAATTTTGCAGAGCCATCGCAATGCCCGGACGCACACCGCCCGCCGCACAGCCGCACACCGAATTAACGATGACCATCACCGTTCCGGTCGTATTTTCAACCGCCGCTTTGACCGCTTCCGGCGTTTTCGTTTCTTCAATTCCAAGCTGCGCCAATTCCTGGCGCATTCCGTGAATCATTATTTCTGAATATGGCATAATTTTTATTCCTTATTTTTACTGGTAGATTTCAATCTTTACTTTTAATTCAAGTATGAAACTTTACTCTTAATTCGTCAAGCAAAAGCCCAGTGAAGAAATGGAAAACTGTCAGTTATAGGAAAACACCGATTAAAAAACAGCTTTTCTTTTATGCGAATTTTGTGTTTTTTGGCGGCTCTCCTAATTTTTCAGCGTAATCACGACGGCGAAACCCTGCGGTTTGAGATTGCAGGCGGAAACTTTTCCCTGACAGGCTTCGATGCAGGATTTAACGATTGCCAGCCCCAAACCCGTGCCGCCCGATTCGCGTGAGCGGTGCGCTTCGAGACGGTAAAACGGGTCGAAAAGTTTTTCGAGTTCGGCATCGGGAACGCCCGCGCCGTGATCGGCGATTTCGATTTTCACCTGATTGTTTTCGCTCGTCGCCGACACGCTAATCTCACCGGCTTCTCCGGCGTAACGCAGCGCGTTGCGAACGAGGTTGGCGACGGCTCTCGAAAGCAATTCAGAATTTGCCAGAACTTCCGTATCTTCATCAATCGCAATTTTTATGTCGGCGTTGGCGGTCGCTTTTTCTCTTTCGATGACTGTTTTGACGAGCGGCAGCAGGCGAATTTTTTCCAGATGATTGTCAACCGTTTTAATTCCCGCTTTGGAAAAAGCGAGCAGTTCGCCGACGAGTTTGGACATCAACTCGACTTCTTCTTTGACATCGGTTACATAACCCAAGTTTTTTTCGTCCACGCGATCTTCCAAAATGCTCAAGGCGAACTGCATTCGCGCCAGCGGCGAGTTGAGTTCGTGCGAAATATCGCCCAGAAATCTTTTTTGTCCGCCGACGAAACCCGCCAAACGACTCGCCAAATGATTGATCGCTTTGCCCAAACGTCCGAGTTCGTCCGTCCGCTTTTCACCGACGCGGACGGCAAAATTTTCATCGGCGATTTGCTCGGCGGCGTTCGTCATTTGCGAAAGATTTTTGGTCAGACTGCGAATAAACGGAAACCAGAAAAGAGTCGAGCCGAGAATAATCGTGCCGGCAATCAGCAGCCACGGAGTCGGATCGAAAAATAAACCGTTGCCGGAAAATGAATCGGAGGCGGCGATAATTCGCGTCCGCGCCGGTTCAGAACTGCCTTTCTCGAAAGTCTGCGTTCGCGCGCCGAGCCAGTAAAGCGTCGGATTGACGGTGCGGGCGTAAATCGAAGGCGGCGGTCCGGGCGGCGGCAGTCCGCGTGGCGGTTTGGTTTTTTCGCCCGTTGCCGTATTATCCGGCGGCGGTGGTGCTTCGGGACTCGTTATTTTCGCCGACACTTCGGCGGGCAAAGCGATTTCTCTGCCGCCGAGTTGATTGCCGCGATTATCGAACAGGAAAAATTCCACGCCGTAGACTTCCGAATATCTTTTCAAAACGTCGTCGCGCTCGGCTCTTGACCGGTCGTTGATTTCGCTGGTTATCAAGCGTGTGACGGCTTCGATGCGGTTGGCGAGACCGCCGAAAAAAGGCGAACTCGGACTAAATCGGAAATTGACGTTAAAAATCAGCAGCAAAACTACGCCGAGCAACAAAAGGTTTAAGAAAAACCACGCCATAATTTTTGCAAATAATGAAAAACGCAGGCGCATAAAATTAATCTTCGGCTCCCGGAACGAGCATATAACCGGCGGAACGAATGGTTTTGATATAGCGCGGATTTTTCGGATCGTCGCCGAGTTTGCGCCGCAAGGATGAAATGTGAACGTCAATCGAGCGGTCGAAAATGTCATATTCGCGTCCGGCAATTTCTTCCAATAATTTGTCGCGGTCGAGAATGCGCCCTTTGAAACGCGCCAGACAATGCAGCAAATCGAATTCGAGCGCGGTCAAAACTACCGGCTGTCCGCGTTGCACGACTTCGCGCGTGACGGCGTTGATCGAAACATCTCTGAAAACGATTTCCTTCAAATCCGTTTGATTATTTTCGGTCGCCATCTGTGAGCGGCGCGTGACGGCGCGAAGGCGGGCGAGCAGTTCGCGCGTCGAAAAAGTTTTCGGCAGATAATCGTCCGCGCCGTTTTCCAAACCGACGATTCGGTCTGATTCGTCGCCGAGCGCGGTCAGCATCAAAACCGGCACACTCGAAAATTGGCGAATACGTTTCAAAACTTCAAAACCGTTCATCTCCGGCAGCATTACGTCGAGAATCACGGCTTGAAAACTACCGTCCTTGATTTTAGCCAAACCGTCCGTGCCGGTGTGCGCGGCTTCGACGCGGAAACTGAACGGCGCGAGATAATCTTTCACCAGACGACACAATTTTACGTCGTCGTCAATCATCAAAATCGGGCTGTCATTATTATGATTCGTATTCGTCATTGTTGTCTGATTTCAGTTTAACCGAAAAATTTCGCCGCGCCGTCAACTTTACAAACACTTAACAATTTTCCATCTTCGTTCAAGGTTCACGCTTCAGCGTGTTCTTTCGCCGCGCTTCGCCAGCGGAAGACAAACTGAAGTTTGGACTCTGGACGAAGATGAAATCTTCGAGACTTTATTAAAAATGCGCTGAGTTATTTAAGGCGAAATTTTCACCTTCGCGCCGATGGGAATCGCGTCGAAAATCTCTTTTATTTCTTCATTGACGAGCGCGATGCAGCCTGCCGTCCAATCGTCGCTCGTTCCGCCGCCGTGAATGTAAATCTCGCCGCCGAGCGCGGTTTTTTGCGGCGGCATTCGTTTTTCATCAATTGCTTTAATAATCGCGTCGCGTTCTTCTCGTGAAATTATCTTTTGCCGCCAGCCGCGTTTTGCCGCTTCGACGTTCGGATAACTCAAACCGAGCGACAGATAAAATTTGCTTTGGTCGTTCTTGGTAAAAACGTAAAATTCGCCTTCGGGCGTTTTGCCGTCGCCTTCGATTTCTTTGCCGCCTTGCGCCGCAAAGCCGAGCGCGATTTTGTATTGGCGGACGAGTTTTTCGCCGTCGTAAATTCTCAGCAGACGTTTGTTCTTTTTAATGACAAGATGCGGATTTTCCATCGGCGGCAGCGGTCGGCGCGTTTGACTGAAACCTCGATAATTCGCCGTCAGAACGAGTGCGCCGAAAGTTAGGCAAATCAGAAAAACTTTCATAAAATTAAACTCCGATAAAATTAAAGCCGAAATGAAAGCACTAATCAACACGAAAACGAACCAAACAAAAGTTAAAAACAGGAGTTGCCCGAATGTTTTCGCCAAGTTTCGTGCGTTTTCGCGGCTGAGTTCTCCAAATTAAAATTTTGAAGTTGCCTGATTATGGAAAATTGGATTGAAGAAAGAGAAAACCGACTGCGCGATTTTTTCGAGATTGCGGCGAACGCCGAATTGATTTCGCGTGAAGCCGCCGCATCATTCAACATCGCGCCGCACGTCGCCGAACATTTGCTCCGACACAATATCGAATGGCACGTTATCCCTTCGGCAGACACCGTTTCGATTGACACGGACGATTATCGGCGGCGGCTTTACCCGACGCTGAAATTCGATAGTGCCAGCCGCGAATATCAAAAAACGGCTTCTTACCGTGCGATTATGACCGGACACCAGCGGCATCAAGGGCGCATTATCGGCGTGGAAACGACGATGAAGCCGAAATATCTGCCCGGCAATCGCCAATTTTACGGAACACATTACGGTTTCGAGCCAAAAGCCGATCCGTTCGCCGCCTATTTCGGAGAAGCCCGAATAATGTCCGGCACACGCTATTCGCAAAATTACCGCTCGCTGCGAAACCTGGTAAATCTGATCACGGAAAATTGGACGAAACGCGGGTTGATGCCGCCCGGCTATCGTTTAACGGTTTGCCCGCCGGTCGTTTTCAATCTGATCGGCACAATTTTTCATCCCGAATGGAGCCGGACCGAATCGCTCGAACTCGGCTTTTACCGCGACGAAAACAATAACGCCAAATGCTACGCCGTCGGCTTGAACGCGCCCGACGATTTTTCATATATTCACGAAATCGAAACCGAATCCGATTGGGAATTGCTCGGCTTTCGCACCGCGCTCGTCCCAATCAGTTAGCAGTTATCAGTCATCAGTTATCAAAAATTATACGATAATTGCTAACTGCCAACTGCTAACTGCCAACTGCTAACTGCCAACTGTTATGGAACCGCTCGCTAATCAAATCAGACCGCAGACGCTCGACGAATATGTCGGTCAAACACACCTTGTCGGCGCGGGCAAACCGCTGCGTTTGGCAATTGAGCGGCAGCACGTTTTTTCGTTTGTGTTGTGGGGAACGCCCGGTGTCGGCAAGACGACGCTGGCGCGAATTTATGCGAACGCGCTGAACGCCGATTTTTATGAGTTGTCGGCGGTGTCGGCGGGCAAAGATGACATTCGCAAAATCGTCAAACAGCCGCGAATGATGGACCAGCCGCGCATTTTATTTCTCGACGAAATCCACCGCTTTAATAAAGCCCAACAAGATTTTCTGCTTCCGTTCGTCGAAAACGGCGAACTCGTGCTGATCGGCGCGACGACCGAAAATCCGAGTTTTGAAATTATTCCCGCTTTGCTGTCACGTCTGCGCGTGTTTGTTTTAGAAGAATTCTCGGCGGAAGAAATGCGCGAAATCATCGAACGCAGCGGCTACGATTTGGATGCGGAAGCGAAAGATTGGCTGGTGGCGATGGCGAACGGCGACGCGCGACAGGCGTTGACGATGATTGAAAATACGGCGCGGCTTTACGACCGAAACGTCACGCTCGAAACGCTGCAAAACACGCTGCAATCAAAGTTTCTGCGCTACGATAAACAGGGCGAAGAACATTACAACGTCATCAGTGCCTTTATCAAATCAATGCGGGCTTCACAGCCCGACGCGGCGATTTATTATTTAGCCCGAATGATTGCAGGCGGCGAAGACCCGAAATTTATCGCCCGCCGAATGGTCATTTTCGCCTCCGAGGACATCGGTTTAGCACAGCCGACCGCGCTGGTGGTCGCCAACGCCGTATTTCGCGCCGTCGAAACCGTCGGGCTGCCCGAAGCCGGAATCAATTTAGCGCACGGTGTCGCTTATTTAGCCAACTGCAAAAAAGATCGCAGTGCTTACGATGCCTACAAAAAAGCCCTCGACGACGCGAATAAATTGGGAAATTTGCCCGTCCCGAATCTGCTCAAAAACGCGCCGACCAAATTGATGAAAGATTTGAAATACGGCGAAGATTACGAATTATATTCAAAGGAAGATTTTCTGCCGAAAAAATTGAAAGGGAAGAAATATTTTTAATGGTAAATGGTAAATCTAAGAAACTCTTCCATTTACCATTATTCTTCGCGGTTCGTCGCCGTCACCGGCAATTGAAACGCGGATAATTTTATTTGAGAACGTCGTTTCCTTCAGTCTTTCCGACCATTCGGCGATGACGACGGCAGTTTCGTCTTCTAAAATCTCGCCTAATCCGACCGCGCCCGCGACATCTTCAATATCGTCGAGCCGCCAGAAATCAATGTGATAAACGTCGAACTTATCGGTTCGGTATAAATTAACGAGCGAGAATGACGGCGAAGTGACTTCGGCGACATCGTAGTCGAGAGCGTATAAAATGCCTTTGGTCAGTAAAGTTTTGCCCGCGCCGAGTCCGCCGTTTAACAAAACAATTTCGCCGCCGCGCAAAGATTCACCCAGGCGTTCGCCTAAATCAAAGGTTTCCTGCGGCGTTTCGCACACAAAGTTTTTAGTCTTTTGGATTTTCGCAATCATTTAATCTTTTCGTCAAAAAAACTAAGGCAAATCCTTTGCATTGTATCCAGTCCAGATAATTTGTTTAGCCTGTATCGGATTATCACTTCTAATCAAAATTTTTGAATATCTTTTATCAACCGGCAAATCTTTAACGTATCTGTAATTCGCAAAATCACCTGACTCAGACTGACGACTTCCGCCAAAACTTAATGAATACTCGTGACCTTCATCATCTACAATTTTAGTTTCAGGATTGATTATCGAGCTTTCCGGCGTTTTAATTCCGCCTTTCGGAGTGTCAACGGTCAGCGGCGGTCGAACAAGAATCGAAATGTAATTGATTTCCTTTGTGATTTTTAATAAATCCTGATTTCCAACTTCCTTCCATTCAGAAGTAATAACGACATTCTCACTTAACACAACCTCTTTTAGATAACGATAAAAAAATACTCTCTTGACAATAAAGGCAGAACCGCCCAGCAATAATATCGAGCCGATAACAAGCAGCCAAATGAATTTCTTGTTTTTCATATCAGAACTTTAAAGTTCTTTTAGTCCGATTTGCGAAAACCATGTAAGTTTGTCCCAATAGCCGCGTTGGTAAACGATTTTGTCGTCTTTGAATTGAAAAAATCCGCAGCCGCGCAGTTCGTAAGATTTTCCGGTCGGCTGACTGCCGTAAAATTCGCCCGAAAAAGTGCCGCCGCCGTTCCATTCCCACGCCGCCCAATCTTCATCAGCGATGATGTTTTCGACAATCGAGTAAGAATCGGGGAAGCCTTTAAAAAATTCCGCCGTATCCTTGCGAATTTGTTCGATTCCAACTGCCGGTGCGCCCGCCGCGACTTGAAAATTCACCGCGTCGTCCGCATAACAATCCATCACCGCTTCCAAGTCTTTGCGAGTGAAAGCATCAATCCATTTTCTAATTAGTTTTTTTGATTCGCTCATTTTTTATTTTTCAACCGCCGCAAAACCCGTCTGCAAACACTCGCGCACATCCGATGCCAGCATCGAGCGCATTCCGAATTTCTTCGCCGCAATATCGCCCGCCAAACCGGAAAGATAAACCGCCGCGACGACCGTTTCATAAATATCAATTTTCATCGGCACGGCTTGCGCGATGAATCCCGTGATGATTCCGGTTAAAGTGTCGCCGTTTCCCGCTTTTCCCAAACCCGCATTTCCCGTCGGATTGACGACAACCGTTCCGTCGGGCGCGGCAATTAAAACTCGCTCGCCTTTCAAAACTAAAATTACTTGATGTTTTTCGGCAAAATCGCGCACGGCTTTCACGCGGTCTTTCATTGCGTCTTTATCTTTCGTTCCGAGCAAACGCAGAAATTCGCCTTCGTGCGGCGTGAGAATCAAAGGCAAATCGTCCGAGCCTTGTAAATCAAACGGCGATAAAGCGTTGAGCGCGTCGGCATCAATCACGACGGGAGTTTTTCTTTTCACTACGACTTCGCGGACAAAATCGCGCGTCGTTTTTTCGCCCGAACTTAAACCGCAGCCAATTCCGACGACATCAATTTTCTCAATTAATTTTTCAACCGCTGCAAATGCCTCAACCGAAATCGCGCCGTTTTCGGTTTCCGGCAGACGGCGCGTAATAACTTCTTCCAGAACCTTCGCCACAATTGCCATCTGCGCCGACTCGCTCGTCGCAATCGTCGTCAGCCCAACGCCCGACAGCATCGCCGCATTGCCCGCCAAAACCGCCGCGCCCGTATATTCCCGTGACCCGACAATCAAAAGCGCGTGTCCGCGTTTGTTTTTGTAGGAATCGGTGGTGAATCTAGTTCGCTCAAGCCAACTCTGTGCGTCCTGCTTTTCGGCTAAAAATAATTTCGACGGCGAATTATCAATCAATTCCTGCGGCGAGCCGATATGTGCAACGACGAGTTCGCCGTTAAAATTCGACGCGGGGGGCAGAACATTTGCAGGTTTTGGTGCGGTGAAAGTTACAGTTAAATCAGCGTGAAAATTTGTATCTTTGGCTTCAGCAGAATCAGCATTCAAACCAGATGGTAAATCTAAAGAAATATATATAAGCGATTTTTCATTATTGGTTTTAAGATTATAGAAAAACTCAATAATCAATCCTGCTATTCCTTTGATTGGTCTTGAAAATCCTGTTCCGAAACAAGCATCAACAAAGCAGTCAACTTTGTTAGTTTTGAAATATCTTGTGAACATCCTTTTCCATTCATCGAAACTTTCAAACTCTTCAAATTCAAACCAATTCCATTGCTGATAATCTATACTTCCTTGCGAGCGAAGAATTTTGAAATTAATACTTGCATCACCTTTTGTTTCTTCAACCTTAGCAAAAAGATTTGTAAAAACATTTGCACCTTGTAAAGTTAAAATTCGCGCTAAAGCTGCGCCGTCGCCCCCGTTGTTACCTTTGCCGCACAAAATTAAAAACGATTTCCCTTCAACCGAACCGCCGAGTTTTTCCGTAATGACGCGGGCGGCGGCGTGCGCGGCGTTTTCCATCAAAAGAATTGACGGAATGCCGTATTTTTCCGTCGTCAAACGATCAACTTCGCGCATCTCTTCGGCGGTTAGAACTTTGAGCATATTCAATAATTTAACACAAAAGAAATTAGCCGCGAATAACACGAATGGACGCGAATCAAAATCAAGCAATAAATAATTCGTGGAAGTTCGTGCAATTCGCGGCTAAAAAAAATTAAAAAAAGCCGCGTCTTGCTCAACGCGGCTAAAATTACTTTCGGAGATTGTAAATAGACTTCGGACAGAGTTCGGGAAAGCCTTTTTGCCTGCCACTGCGCTTGACCACCTTTATCCTTCCGTTATTTATACAAAGTTTGATTGCACATTTCTTTCCAGAAACCGCGAAAAAATTTTCAAAAAATTCTCCAGAGTTTTCTTTCCGGTATCAACAATATAATTTGATCCGTCAGGCAAGCGCAAAGACCGCTTATACATTGCGCGAGAAAAAACCGAGTCCGAATTGTAATGTCAAAAAACCGGAATTAATTTGTTAATTTTTGTCCCGAACTCAGGTTATTTAGAGGTTTTCCATTCGTTCACCATTTTCTCTAAACCCGTCGTATCAACTATCGGTGTCGCGGCTTTGCCCATCGCCACCGCTTTTTCAGCCGTCGCAATCGCTTCAGTCTTTCTATTCAGAGCATTGAGAAGCCGCGCTTTGGTCGTCAAATTACCGTAAGTCTCGCGGGCTTTGACCGAAGCGTCAATCCACTTGAGAGCTTCTTCGTAATTCGCCGTCATTTTTGAATTCAAAACCCAACCGGCGGCTTGCGCGGGCGTTCTAAAGTCGTCGGCTTTGGCGTTCGCCAACTGCTGTCGAATATCTGTCAAAGTGCGACCGACGACATCGCCGACATCAATCGTGAACGGAACTTTGATCCGTTCCCAAACGATCACCGCGTCCGCCGTGGTCGCTTTCACGTTATCAAAGTTGAACATCATCGTTTCCTGCAATTCGGTTTTGAGCGGTTTAGCGGTCACGCGCAGCGCGTCCTGTTTTTGGTCGTAGGCGAAACTGCCCCATTCGTTGTTGACTTTATTAAAGATAATCGTCCATTCGTCTTTGTTGGGAATCGTATGCAAGCCGTATTTTCCTTTCGGCAGAAGCTGTCCGTTGATTTTAACATCGTTGGAAACTTCAAAAGTCGTGTTTTCATTCGCGCCGGTGCGCCAGACCGCGCCGTATTTTTCGAGTCCGTCAAAAACTTTGCGGTCTTTGACGTTCGGACGATGATAGACAACCGCCACCGTCGTGTCGCCGATAGTCTGTATCACGCTCTGCATCTGGCTTTCACGCGGCAGTTTAAGCTGCGCCGAAACGCTTGACAGTCCCAACAATACTAGAGAAAAAAATATCAATATCTTCGTTTTCATAATTTACTCCTTCGATTTACCGTTCAAAAAGTCGAGCGCGAATGTCGCTGTTGTATTCGTGCGCCGACCCGTTTTGTCATTTGAATTATTTTAATTTTCGAGCCGTTCGCGCATTTTCCGCACGAAGATTTTTATCATTTCGGCAACGCGCTTGCTCATCTCGCCGCTGATGATTGATTCGCCCGCGAGTCCGGCGAGCAAATGCAAATCCCTGGCGGAATCGCGCCGCAGTTCGACCGTTTGAGCGATTTGCACGAGCGTTAGATTGGCACTTTTCTCGACCAGATCAACCGCGTAACGCAGAAAATTTTGCCTTTCACCGGCGGCGGGCGACCATTCGATCCGCTCGTCGCTTTTTTCCGCTAAGACAACGGAAAAACTCTGCTGCATTGCACCGACGATAGGAATATCGGCGCGAATTTTCCAGTGAATCACGCCTTTCCCGTCGGTGTGAATGCTTTCAATGCCGGGCATCAATTCGACAAAGTTTTTAATGTCGGCGAAAAATTCTGCAACCTGGGCGAGGGCGGCTTTAATTTCAACTTTATCGCTGTAAGCGGCGCGAATTGTGAACATAATTCTTTGGTTTCTGGTTTCTAGTTTCTGGTTTAGGATTAGTTTATAACATTAACTTTAAACCTGAAACCTTGAACTTTGAACCTTGAACCTTGAACTTCTAAAATGTTCCGTTGAACAAAATCGAATTAAAAAACGGGCGCGTCATCGTGCGAAAAATGCCTCTGAAAAACGGTTCTTCAGCGAATAAGATAACGTGTCCGCCGCCGGTCGGTTCGTCAATCAGATAAGCCGTGCCTTTTAATAACCGCTCGGTGTTTCCTTCCCAGACGAAGCCGGCGAGCGCCAGCGGTTTTTTCGGCTTTTGGTCAAAAACAATCGCGTTCGTGCCTTCCTTTGACGGGCGAAAAAAGTAACCGGAAGCCAGCAGAACCGGCAGATTTTCCGTTTCCAAACCATATGTTAAATAATTTGTCCGATCAACCGTCGCCCGCATAATCGCGCCCGGAACTCCTTCGGGAACTTTGCCCGCGTTTGCCGAAGGCGACGCAATCGGCGGCAGCACAGGCGATTGCCAATCCTGTTTGTCGGTGCGGGTTTCCGGTGTCGGCGACGCTTCGGGTTCGGTGCGGCGGTTGCGATTGCGCGCCGGTGTCGGCGATGGCGACGGACTTGCCTCGACTTCCTTGCGCTTGTCCACAGTATTTTCTTCGGGCGATTTTTCTTTATCGTCGTCGTCGTCGCTGCCGACGAGTTTCGATGAAGTCAGACCGACATCTTTGAGCGCGGCAAAAACCGACGAGCCGCGCATCGTCATCAATGTGCCGCCGTTGTTAATCCAGGTTTTAAGCGTCGTCACGCCCGGCGTTCCCAACGCGGCGAAATAACGCGCCGCCGCGCCGTCGGGCATAATCAACACCGTATAATTTTTCAGAGAGCCGCCGCGAATGCTGCTAATCGTCATCGGCGTAAAATCAATTTTGTAGCGGTCAAAAGTCCACCAGAGCGAACCGTAAGAAGTTTGGTCAACCGCTTCGTCGGCGATCATCGCAATCTTCGGCATTTGCAGCGACGCGATATTTTCGCCGCCGACACCAGTGTCGCCCGTCTCCTGAAAGCCGGTGTTCACGCCGTAAATCGTCAAATTCAATTCTTTCGCCAATTGTTCGACCGCTTGATGGACGGTGTTTTGGTTGCGCGTGACGCGGACGACGAAAGTTCCGCGCGGATATTCTCTGCCGCCGGCATTTAAAGGTTTCGTCGCCACCGAAACGCGAAAGTTCTGTTTTAAAAGTCGAATCGCCGCGACCGCCGCCGCGTCCTGTTCGTAGGGAATAATGTAGGCGATCTCGGCGCGGGCGTAACGCGCTTTTTCGGTTCGCTTCTGCGCGAGAAAGTTTTCGTCAATCAGATTAGCATTCGGAATCGTTCCCGCGTCGTCCGACCAATAAGCATCAACACCGAACGCCAGCGGCAGATTCCACGCCGTAATATCGTAAAAAGCGTAATCTTCCTTCGGCTGCGATTTGCCGCGCAGTTCGTTGCGCCTAAACTTCGCCATTTGGTCGCGGACGAAAGCCGCGTCCTGCGCCGTGTCCGGTTCGAGCAACGCTTTAATCAGACGTTTTTGCGGTTGATTTAAATCAACGATATACGCGCCGCCCGGAAAGCCTTTCGCGCCCGCGAAGTATTGTTTGTCGGCGTAACTGCGGACGCTGTTCATCGTCAAATTCGGCGACCAGCGCACTTCGATTTTGGCGCGTTGGAGAATTTCGATTAAATCCGCCGCCTTCGACCAATCGCCGTTCGGATCAATCACGATGCGCCTTAGTTTCTCGGTTTTGACTTCCTCAATCGCCGTCCGCCGAAAATCGTAAAAATCCTGAAGGCGAGCCGCTCGATTTTCCGCCGCCGTTTCAAGCGTCGTCAGCGAGGCGACGTAATGTTTGGCAATCGCCGACCGCAGAGTCACAATCGAACCGTCGTCGCGCGTCCAATTCAAACCTTTAAAGCCGCCGCCGTCGGTTTCATACGTCATTCCAATCGCGCCGTTCAAAGACGGATAAGAATCCCAATAACCCGGATAAAACAAATCGAAAATGTCTCGAACGTAATAATCCCACTTGTTCGCGTCAAAGTTTCGGGCATTCGCCCTGCCGAAAATGTCCATCCATTTGTTGGTGTTCGGCTGCGGCAGATTCGGATTGATCGGCAAGGCGGCGGGCGGGAAAAAGTATTGCGAAGGCTGACCGTGATGGTCAACCAGAACTTGCGGATTCCATTCAAAAAAGGCTTTTTGCAGATTTTTCGTTTCGATCTGCGTCGCGGCGATGTTGTCGCGGTTCAAGTCAAAGCGAAAATGGTTATAGCGTCCCCAGATGCTCCACGGTTCGCGGTGTTCGAGCGCGGCGCGGTCGGCGTTGCCCGTCGCCACCGAGTTATACCACGTTACGAACCGCTCGTGTCCGTCCGGGTTTTCGCCCGTAATAATCAGCACGACGTTGTTGTTTAGAATGTCCAAAGTCTGTGCTTCGTTCGACGCGGCGAGTTGATAGACGACCTGCATCATCGTCTCGAACGACGCGCTTTCGTTGCCGTGAATCGTGTAGGCGAGCCACGAAATCACCGGCTGATTTTGGATCAATGAAGCGGCTTGCCCCGGATTCGTCGTCCGCGAATCAACTAATCGGGCATTGTTCGCTTTAATTTCATCGAGCCGCGCCATATTCGCGGGCGACGAGATAGCGACGATGTGCTGCATCCGATATTCGTTGGTCAAACCGATGTCGAAAACTTTCACGCGGTCGGGCGCGGCTTTGGCAATCGCTTCGATCACCCGTTCCATCTGCGCGTAATTCGTATGAAAATCGCCGACATCGAAGCGCAGAATTGACTGCGGGCGCGGCACTTCGGCGCGATATTCGCCGCGCGTGTAAAAATCGAATTTCTCTTCGGTCTGCGCGTATAAAGTCGCTGAAGAAACCAGGTAGAAGCAGACGGCGAACAACAGAATTTTTATTTTTGTCATCAGTATTTTAGATTTACGAATTTGGGTTCGGGAAGAACTTTACAAGATATTAAACCGTAAAGGCTGTCACGCACAAAGAGCGAGCAAGGTTTTCAAATTTATGACGTGTCCGCGCTGTCAATATCCGCAAATGAAAAGTTGGAAAGAATTGAAGGACGATGAAAAATTTCTCGCCGAACGTCTGCCGCTATCGGCGAATTATACGAAACGAGAAAGAGAAAAGCATCTATTCTGCCCGCGCTGCCAATGGGAAATCGTTGACCGTTTGCCCGAAACAGTTTAATCTGGATTTTATTGAAAGCATCACTCGCGCCAATGTTCGGAATTCACTCTGAAACCATCGCGCGAACGCTCGAAAAATTGAGTCGTCTGAATTTCCGCAATCCCGGCGGCGGACACGCTGACGGCTCAAAGATGGACGATTGGCTTGATTTGAGCCGAGAATTACTAACACGGAGGGAAACAATGAATAATCGAACAAGGGTATTTACATTTTTAATTTTCTTAAGCGGTGTTTTTTCAGCTAATTTCGCGCAGGCGCAATCGCCGCCGATTGTGTGGGAGCTTCCTTATAGTGTGGATAAGCGGTATAACTCGGTTAAATTCACCGCCGACAGCAGCCAACTGGTTGCCGGCGGCGAGCTTCGTGTGGGTTACAGCCGGGTTTTAATCAAACGATTTAATGCCGACACGGGAGCGCAGATCGCCACGACCGGAATAAATTTTTGGTACGGCACGAACGAAATCGCGCTTTCGCCCGACGGACAAAGTATTATAACGGCAAACCAGCCGCAGTGTAATTCGACTTGCCAGGGCGGACTTATACAATACGGCGCAATTCAGTTGGATGAACGCGCCGTGCCGAGCGGTTACGCGCCGAATTATACGGTTGATTATTCGCCGGACGGTCAGCTTATCGCGCTTGGCGGTTACTACGACCTGCGCCTCGTCCGCGCCGGCGATTTTTCCATTGTGCGGACGATGCCGGGACATTACCAAAATAATAACACCGGAACTTTGAAGGCGCGGTTTTCGCCCGACGGAAAGCTGCTCGGCACGAGCGGGCGCGATAAATTCGTTAAAATCTGGCGCGTCTTGGACGGCGCGTTACTGCGCGAGATAAATTTCGATAACACCTACGAAGTGGATTCAGCGGCATTCTCGCCCGACGGTCAATTTATCGCCGCTGCCCGCACCGGCATCGAAGCGCAAATCAAAGTGTGGCGCGTTTCGACCGGCGAATTAGTGAAAACTTTCGATGTCAGTTCGGTATATACGTTCACCCATTTCAACAAAGTCGTGTGGACACCCGACGGCAGATACGTCGTCGCCGGAATTTCGCTCAATGGCAGCTACGGCGACAGTAAAATTAGATTCTGGAATTTTCAGAGCGGACAACTCGCGCAGGAATTTTCAACCGGGCGAGACGGCTTTGTCAACGACATCACATTTTCACCGAACGGGCAACGCTTCGCCTATGCGGTAGGCGCTCAGGTTTTCGTCGCGCTTAACCCGTTTCCCGGCGCACCGTTCGCCGGTTTCCGAACCTTCAGCGATTTTGACGGCGACCGCAAATCCGACATTTCCGTCTACCGTGACGGCACTTGGTATGTGCAGCAAAGCACCGCCGGTTTTCGCGGCGCACAATTCGGC
>JAJAZE010000531.1 GCA_026785925.1 Pyrinomonadaceae bacterium | reverse complement strand
CTTAGAAGCTGTTTGGAAACTCAAAAGAAAGTCCGACAAACTTTAGTTTGTCGCTCTTCATTAAAAGCGATTGCCGTAAAAACATTGAGCTTGGCGGCAATCGGCGAGCGACAAACTAAAGTTTGTCGGACTTTTCAAACAGCTTCTTAGATATTATCGGTACAGGTTTTGATGGTTCGGTCGGCTCGACGACGGTTTCCTACGGGGTCGGCGACGGAACTTTTACCAATCCAATTATCAAGTCCGTTAGCAATTTTTCAGGAACTTTTACGGTTGATGATTTTAATAACGATAATTTTGCGGACATCGCGGTTGTCGTCACCAGCGTCGTCGTCGGCACCAGCAGCAGGAACGCGGTCAGCGTGCTGCTTGGAAACGGCAGCGATTTTATCGCTTCTCCCGTTTCCGCTTCCATTGGGGCGACTATATTTTTGTTAGCGGAAGATTTCAATCAAGACGGTTTTAAAGACTTAGCCGCTGTTGGCAATCAATTCGCCGGCTCTGACCCTGGTTCGTTCGCCGTGATGTTTGGCGATGGAAACGGATCCTTCAATTCTTTAACCCGCTATGTTCCCGGTTATCAGCCGATTGCCGCCGCCGCACACGATTTTGACAACGACGGCAGAAAGGATTTAGCCGTCGTTAATTACTCTGACGGTCAATCGCCGAACCCGCAAGGTTTGTCAATTTTACGGGCGGGAGCGAACGGCAGATTTCTCGCCGTCAAGAACGCCGTCGCCACTCCGGGACATAGACTCGTGGTGAGCGGAGATTTCAATCGTGATGGAAAAAACGATTTAGCAGTTCAATATGGTTCATCGTCAAACGGCATCGGAATTTATCTCGGCGACGGCAATAACAATTTTTCGAGTTTGAACGTATTGCCGCAAACCGGATTTGCCAATTCGTTGTGTGCCGCTGATGTGAACAACGACGGCATTCTCGATTTAATCAGCACGACTCAATCGCCCAACAAGGTCTATGTGCGTCTCGGCAATGGAGACGGAACCTTCGGCAGTGCTTCGTCTTTCCAAGCGGGAGCTAATCCATATCAAACGGCGACCGGAGATTTCAACAGCGACGGATATATTGATTTAGCCGTTGCCAATTCAAGTTCGCCGTCTGTTTCGTTGTTGTTCGGAAACGGCAGCGGTGGTTATTCGGCTCCGACTAATCTAGTGACACAAAGCAATTAGATCGCTATCGCCGCGGCAGATTTTAATCGTGACGGTTTGATGGATATTGCTTCCATATCAATCAACGGCGTTGGCATTTTTCTCAATTCCGCGAGTGGCTTCGGCAGTCCGACCTATTTTGCTGCCGAGACAGCCATTGAATCTATCGCCGCAACGGATTTTAATCGTGACGGCGCGCCCGATTTAGCCGTAGTGAACCGTGTTGCAGGGCAGATTTCAATTTTGCTCGGCAACGGTCAGGGAAATTTTTCAGCCGCCCAGAGCTACGCTGTCGGCGGCAATCCGTTTAATTTTACATTTGCCGACTTTAACGCCGACGGAAACATCGACATCGCCGTACCACTTTACACGCGCGCCACCGTTGCTACATTAGACATTATTGGAAATAAGATAGTTCTTCAAGATTAGTAATATCAATAGTTTGCATTGATTGTCGAAATGTTACTCGCAAGTTGTGCAAACCACAGGCAATCTCCATCACAACGTCCGAAATATTCTCTTTGGTCAGTCTTAATTCGTCTTTCACAATCGAGGCATCGCTTGACTCCGCTAATCACATTTTCGACCACTATGCGCACTCTTGAAATCATTTTATTCGAGAACTTATCAACCGCTGTCAGTGCTTGTTTGCTTACTTTTTTTTGGTTGCTGCACCAAAACATCTTGCGGTTGGCAGCCTTGAAATCCGGTGTCTTGCGTCAAACTCGCATTCTTTGGATACCTGATTTTACTTTTATCGGCTAACTTTTTATCGTGCATTTTCCCTTCCACTGTTTCACTCAAATAAACCACTTTTTTCGTGTTTTCATTGACCAATAACAAGTTTTTGTCCGTATGTGTTTTCCGCTTACCGCTATACTTTTTCTTTTGTTT
>JAJAZE010000530.1 GCA_026785925.1 Pyrinomonadaceae bacterium | reverse complement strand
GGCTACATTGTTCCACAGGCTTCAAACCTTCTCATTACTGAAAACGCTTGCTGTGGTAGGATACCGTCAGTAGAATGACGGATGATGTCATAACTCGAAAGTTAAGCATCACAGCTATTTATGCGACTTTCGTGTCGCACACAAGTCATTGGAACGGAGTGCGAAACAGCTACCTTCTTTTGACGTTGTGTGTTAAAAATTAACGGGCTTTCCGGCGGTTTCGCACCCGTTCAATTCAGTCGTTGGCTGTCTCGTGGTGAAATCAACGCTCGTCTTTTGAGCGCGTTTGAAAAACTTGTCCGTAGAGTCGTTTTTCCGCCTCGGCTCTAGCTTGACGTTGAAGGCTTCCGTTTTGCCAAACCTTTTTACCGCGAACGAGCGATGCTGCTTGCCGTTTTCAACCTATGTCGCACTCCACGCTGTTTTACCCGCCGAATCTCCCTAATGTCGCAGGTATTGTTTTTTTTAGTAAAGTTATTAAATGAACGAAGAAAAGGAAATTGTCCGCCAAAAAGTGAACGACGAGCGGCGGAGTTTGGTGGTGCATCTCGAAGATTGGCTCGAAACGCCGATGCTCGTTCTGGGTTTTGTCTGGCTGGTTTTGCTCGTCATTGAGTTGACGGGCAATCTGTCGCCCGCGCTCGAATGGCTCGGCACGGCGATTTATATTATTTTTATTCTTGATTTCGCGCTCAAATTCCTGCTCGCGCCCGACAAAACCAATTATCTCAAATCCAATTGGCTGACCGCGCTTTCGCTGCTTGTTCCCGCGTTGCGCGTGTTTCGGATTTTTCGTGTTTTTCGCGTTCTGCGGGCGGCACGGGCGGTTCGCGGACTGCGATTATTTCGCATTTTATCTTCGCTCAATCGCGGAATGAAATCTTTGGGCGCGAGTTTTAGTCGGCGCGGTTTCGGCTATGTCGTCGCGCTTTCGGTCATCGTAATTTTCGCAGGCGCGGCGGGAATGCTGGCTTTTGAAAACGAGATGCCGAACGGCATAAAAACTTACGGCGACGCGCTCTGGTGGACGGCGATGATGATTACGACCATCGGTTCCGATTATTTTCCGCAGACGGCTGAAGGGCGCGTTTTGTGTTTTGTTCTCGCGCTTTACGGTTTTGCCGTCTTCGGCTACGTGACGGCGACGCTGGCGACATTTTTTGTCGGGCGCGACGCGGCGAATAAAGAAGCAGAAGTCATCGGCGCGGCTGACATCAACGCTCTGCGAAGCGAAATCGCCCTGTTGCGCGATGAAATTAAATTACTCAATCGTGAAATGTGAAAATGTGAAAATGTGAAATTATGATTAATAGATTAAAACAAATCTTGTCTGATTTGCGGGCGAGTTTGTGGTTTGTGCCGGGCATTTTGATAACCGTGTCTATCGCGCTCGCGCTTGTTTTGATTGAAGTTGATTCAAATATCAAGCTCGAATGGCTGGAAAATTACCCGCGTCTGTTCGGACTCGGCGCGGACGGTTCGCGCGGAATGCTGGCGGCGATTGCCGGTTCGATGCTGACGGTGGCGACGCTCGCTTTTTCGCTCACCTTAAACGCCATCACGCAGGCTTCCGGTCAATTTACGCCGCGCATTTTCCGCAACTTTATGCGCGACCGCGCCAACCAATTCGTTCTCGGTTATTTTGTCGGCGTATTTGCTTACTGCTTGCTGGTTTTGCGAACGATTCGCGGCGCGGACGAAATCAGATTCGTGCCGTCGCTGGCGGTGATGACCGGATTGGTTCTCGCGCTCGGCGGCATTATCGCGCTGATTTTCTTTTTTCATCACATCGCCGCTTCGCTGCAAATCACGACGATTCTCAATAACATTGTTGACGAAACGAGAGAAGCAGTCGAAAAGCTGTTTCCGCAGGAATTGGGCAAAGCGGCAACCGTTGAAGAAAAAAGCGAAACGCGGCAAGCCGCCGAAGTAAAGAATTGGCGAAAAATTCCCGCGCTCGAAGCCGGTTACGTGCAAAACGCAGACACCGACAGCTTGCTTGGATTTGCCGCCGAAAACCAAATTTTACTGCGAATGCGGCGCGGCATAGGACAATTTGCGGGACGCGGAGCGACTTTGGCGGAAATCGCGCCCGACACCGAAACGGCTGATTGGGAAGCCATAATTGACAAAAAGAAAATCAAGGAAATCAACGATTTGTTCGGAATTAGCCGCCACCGCGCAATCGAGCAGGACGCGGGCTTCGGCATTCGCCAAATTGTTGACATCGCCTTAAAAGCTCTTTCGCCCGGCGTGAACGACACGACCACCGCGATTAGCTGTATAGACAATCTTGGCGAGATTTTGGGCGAAATCGCGCGGCGCAACATGCCCGCGCCGGTTCGCTCGAAAGACGGTGTGCCGCGCGTCATCACGCTCGCGCCGAATTTTCAGGATTATGTCGAAACGGCGTTTGACCAGATTCGCATCAGCGGCAAAGCCAATCAAGCGATTTTTGAACGTCTTTTGACGACTATAAAATTTCTCGCCGAATGCACGACAAACAAAAAACGTCGCGCCGTGCTTGAAAAGCAAGTCGGGTTAATCGAAGAATTTGCCGAACAAACTCTAGAAACCGATTACGAAAAGGAAAAGGTGCGGTTAAAATTGGCTGAAGCGAAAAAGTTTTTTAGTGTTGAGATGGAACGCGAATGACGCAGATTTACACGGATTTTAAAATTTTAAATTAAGAACCTGTTGGAAATTAACGACGAGTGAAAATCAACCGGAATTTTACCGTAGATAAACACTGATGAAACAGTTATTCACTGATATTATCTTGATAACGGCAACAGCCAACAAATCATTGGACGTGAGGGCGAAACAGCGACTTTGTTATCGCGTTGCCCGTCAAACTTTAAGTTGCGTGTCGGCGGTTTCGCCCCACGTCATCTCAATCGTTCGACATCTTCCGTTGGCGAAGGTTTTAAGACCGGCAGATTTGCGTTATTCTAAACTCTGACATTCGGAGTGAATGAGCGGCGGAGTTAAAGTTGATGTCTGTAATAGTTTTTGAGGTTTTACTAATTATTTTGTTGGTTTTTGCCAACGGCATTTTTGCGATGTCGGAAATGGCGATTGTTTCGGCTCGCAAGGCGCGGCTTCAGCAGTTGGTAAATTCCGGCGATGCAAAAGCGCGAGCGGCTCTCAAACTCGCCAATGCTCCCGACCGTTTTTTGTCAACCGTGCAAATCGGCATTACGCTGGTTGGTATTTTGGCAGGCGCGTTTGGCGGCGCGACGATTGCGGAACAAATTGCCGATTATACCAGCCGCTTTCCGACGCTCGCGCCTTATGGCGAAGCGATTGGATTGGGCGTTGTCGTTTTGTCTATTACCTATCTTTCGCTGATTTTCGGCGAGTTAGTTCCCAAACGATTCGCGCTCAATAATCCCGAACGAATCGCTTCCCTCGTAGCGCAGCCGATGAATCTGTTGTCGAAACTCGCCGCGCCGTTTGTCAGCTTTCTCGCTCTTTCGTCCAACGTCGTTTTCAAAATTTTGCGCGTCAAACCGTCGAGCGAACCGACCGTCACCGAAGAAGAAATCAAGATTTTGATTGAACAAGGAACGCAGGCGGGCGTGTTTGAGGAAACGGAACAGGATATGGTAGAAAGCGTTTTTCGTCTTGCCGACCGGCGCATCGGCGCGTTGATGACTCCGCGCCTTGATATTGAATGGCTCGACAGCAACGCTTCGCCTGACGAGATTCGTCAAAAAATGGCGAAAAGTCACTACTCGCGTTTTCCCGTCGGCGAAGAAAGCCTTGACAATGTTATCGGCGTGGTCAAGGCGAAAGATTATCTCGCTTTACAAAGCGAAACCGCGTCTTTGCAAGCGGTTTTGAAACAACCGCTTTTCGTGCCGGAAACCCAAACGGCTTTACAAACTCTGAAGTTGTTCAAACGCTCGCACACGCACATCGCGCTGATTATTGACGAACACGGCGCGGTTGAAGGTCTGGTAACGACCAACGACGTTCTCGAAGCGATTGTCGGCGACATTGCGTTGCCCGCAGGTCAAGCCGAAGCGTATGCTGTGCGGCGCGAAGACGGTTCTTGGCTGCTTGACGGCGCGTTGCCGATTGATGAATTTAAAGATTTATTCGCCGTCGCCAAATTAGCCGGAGAGGAAAAAGGCGCGTATCAAACTTTGGCTGGTTTTATCCTGATGTATCTCGGACGAGTTCCCGCCGCCGCCGACCATTTTGAATGGAACGGCTTACGTTTTGAAATAATGGATATGGACGGAAACCGTGTTGATAAAGTTTTAGTTGCGCCTGTAAAATAAGCCGATGTCGAACAAATCATTGGACGTGAGGGCGAAACAGCGACTTTGTTTGGTTAGTTGTCCGTTAAACTTTAGCGGGCTTGGCGACGGTTTCGCCCCACGTCATCTCAATCGTTCGACAGCTTTCGTGAAATTCGACGGCTTGATTTACAGGAGGTAAAATAAATTATGAAACTCTTTTCCACAGAACCACCACCGCCACCGCCGCTACCACCGTCAGAACCGACGAAGGTTATCGGCAAAGCGGAAATTTACGAGTCCGAAACCAAAACGACAGCGAGTTCTCTATTTCTCAATCGCAACGACAAACAATCAATTCGCGCTAGATTTGAAGTTCCGATAGAGCAAGCAGGCGAAAAGCCGAAAAGCGTCCAAATGTTTTATCATTCGTTTTCCGATAACGGTTTCAAACACGAAGACAATCACAAAGTTGCAATTGTTCTTGACGACAAAGACACAATAGAAAGCGAAGCAAATTTAGTAATGGCAGCTTGTAGCCCGAAGAAAGAAAACGAGTATAACGAAGTTATTTTATCGCAGCCGATTGCGTTTGCCGACTTTGAAGCAATGTTAAAAGCTAAAAAGGTCAAGATACAGTTTGGCGAAACAGTCTTTGAGCTAACGGCTGAAGAAATAGACGGACTTCGAGATTTGCAGCGAACGCTCGATAAATAACGGGCTGTCGAACAAGTCATTGGACGTGAGGGCGAAACAGCGGCTTTGTTATCAAACTTGCGTGGTTACTTTCGGCGGGCTTGGTGGCGGTTTCGCGCCACGTCATCTCCGCCGTTCGGCGGCTATCCTTGCTGACAGAAATTGCGTTAGAATATGAAGTATGAAAACTGAAACAACACAAACCGTTATTTCTCGTGCGCCCGATGTGATGAGCGGTGCGCCCGTTTTCGCGGGAACTCGCGTCCCGGTTCAAAGTTTGCTTGACTATCTGGCGGGCGGACATCCGCTTGAAGAATTTTTGGAAGACTTTCCGACCGTGCGCCGCGAACAGGCTTTAGAATTATTGCAAAAATTAAAAGAATCGCTTGCCACCGCGCAGATATGAAAGTTTTGTTGGACGAATGCTTGCCCAGAAAACTGAAACGTGAGGTTAAAGCGGACTTTGTTCAAACCGTTCCCGAAGCTGGCTGGGCAAGCAAAAAGAACGGCGAACTTTTACGCCTCGCGGAAACAGTTTTTGATGTGCTTCTAACGAACGACCAAAATATGGAGCATCAACAGAATTTAAAGAATTTTGATTTGGCGTTTGTGGTTCTTGTCGCGTTGACAAACGACATCGCTGATTTAGAGCCGTTGATGCCAGCCGCTAACGAAGCATTGAAAACAATCAAAGCAGGCGAGATTAAATACATCGAAGCGAGTAGCTAATACCATTTCCCATTAGAAATTGTGCATTATCACTATCATCAAAGTCAGTCACGATTGTGTGAGCAATTGCGTCACAGTTGGCAAATAAGTACGCATTGGCTCACGCACTTTGTTCTGACTATTGCATACTTTCTAAAGGGAAAGGGTATAAT
>JAJAZE010000529.1 GCA_026785925.1 Pyrinomonadaceae bacterium | reverse complement strand
GCACAACCAAAGACCGCTTTCAAGATGAATGGAAGGCAAACCGTAAATAACAAAAAGTGGAAGCCGCAATTTCTCAATGTCTTAGACTGCGGTGTCATAGGAAGCCGTTTTATAGGAAGCGGTTTTGTCCGCGCCGGAATTGTTTAACTCTTTCTGCAAACGCGCTAAAGCCTCGCTAATCAAATTGATTGCTTTAGATGAATTGTCGAGGGCGGTAATTTTTACGAAAACTTCACGGTTTGCCATTTGAAATTTAAAAACGAAAATGCGCCAAGAAATCGGATAAAGCCGATTAGCTTGGCGCATCAGAAGAACGCACAAAATTGTTATATTCAGTTTATATCAACAAACTTAAAAAAGAAACTTTTATCTTACGGTTGCTGCATTGTTTTGGTCGAGAACGATGGCGGCTTGATCTTTATCCACTTTGACTTCTAAATCCCAAACCGCCATTCCTTTGCGCGTCTGGGAAATTACAAACAAATAATAAGTTTCTTTGGGAATGTCTTGAAAAGATGCCTTCCCTTGAAAATCGCTTGTTGTCTCAAACTTTTTGGCTTTAGCAATCGCCTGCAGTGCGGCAGGAACAAAAGTTGGATAAAGTGTTTCGTAGGCAAGTGCTGAAAATAACATTGCCGGTGTCGGATTTTTCGCGCCATCTACAAGAGCCGTCGATGTTTTAATCGCATCGCTGAGTAAAAGTTCCCGTAGTTCCGGCGTGTCCAATAGCTTTGCTGCGCTTTCAGATAACAGATAAAACTTTGTTCTTGAAACAGGAACAACGTCGCCTGAGCGATACACCAATGCCGCCTCAATGTTGATTATTGCCGTTCCGTTGTTTTGAGTCGCATTCCCGTTTTCATTAAAAACCCAAGTTCCGTCAGATTTAAGAATTACGGCTTTTCCGTCCTTTGTAACTGCATCAATAGTAATAATCGGTGTCTTTGGGGGCGTTGGCTTTGGCTTTGTTTGACCAAAAACATTCCCGACAAAAACTAAATAAACAAAAGCCAAGATGAATAATTTTCTCATTTTGGCAGGATAGCAGAATTTTCATTCCGATGAAATATCAGACATTCACCAAAAGAAAAAGCCCGGTTAAATCCGGGCTTCCGACATAATCTCCGACACGCGCTTTTTAATCTCAACTGTCTTGTAGCCGCGTTCGTCTTTGCGGCAAATCACCGTGTAATAACCTTTTGAACCCGAAACGCGATAACGTCCGAAGCAGTCAAACTCGACACGCGGGCGAACTTTTTTGCTTTGGCAATGGCTTTTTCTAACTGCTCGATTCCTTTTAATATAAACATTTTGTTTGCTCCGTAAATTAGATTTGATTGAATGTTTCAATCTATAAGTATTCTACAAATTCTTGTAGAATAATACAAGTCAGTAATACAAGTGTTTGTAGTTTTAACTAAAATAAATTAGAATAATTTTGTTATGGCAGAAAACCTTTTATCAGTGAGAGAAGTTGCAGAAAAACGCGGCGTAACCGTTTGGCGGATTCACCAATTAATTAAAGCCGGAACGCTCCAAGCGGAAAAATACGGCAATCAGTATTTGATTAAAACGAAAGACGCGGACGCGCTGCCGATTCACGGTAAAGCCGGGCGACCGAAGAAGGATAACGGCATCGAAGCAAACAAGGTGAAAAAATGAGCAAAGCGAAAGAAATCAAAAAGCGGGAGACAAACGGCAACGGCTGTAAAACGCCGGAAATCGCGCCGACCAATCAAAAAGAACCGAAGTCTTATAAATCGGTGATGAAAGCCTTTGAGACGACGCACAAACGTCTTTATCCCGAACTTTACAAGACTGAGAACAAATGAGCTTCTTTTTGCCGGATACAAACATCATTCAAGCAAAAGATTTTTCCTTTGAAAAGCTGTATAAACCGCTTTGCTTTTCGGCGGTGGTTTTTAATGAGCTAATGACAGCTTGTAACGATACAAAGGAACTCAAGCAATATCAGAAAGGTTGGAAAGACGCGCTTGCCGACAAGATTTTGATTGTGCCGACAATTGAAGATTGGTTTGAAGCCGGACGGATTCAATTTCTTTTAGCACAAGACAGAAAAAACGACGCGGGCGGAAAATCTTTGAAGCGTCCGGCGAAAGTTAAACAGGAAATTGCTTTAGATTGCTTGATAGCGGCAAGTTGCAGCCGTGAAAATATAACCGTTATTACGAACGACGGCGATTTTTGGGCAATCGGGCGTTATCTCAAAAAATTAAAGTTGCTGAAATTTTAAGATAAAAGAAAAACGGTTTGAGCGTGTATTCTCAAACCGTCTCTTTTCAGTTCTTTGACAACTGAATAGCTATTTCATCGCAAAAGCAGTCTATCAAAAGACCTTTGCATTTTTCAAGTCTGTATCTGAAAATGTAGCTGTTATGTGTTAGTTTCGAGTGTTACAGAGTGAGCAAAGTTTGATAATTATTCACTGTATAACACTCTATCGCATCTTGTAACTATTGATATAAAAAGACTTATATGTTTGGAGCAAGCATCGGACGCGGGGCAATGAAAATCATCAATTCGATGGTTCGCGGACTCGCGTCCGCCGGAGTTCATCCGAATATCCTGACGACCATCGGTGTCTGCATCAACGTCGGCTGCTGCGTTTTGTTCGGCTTCGGGGAATTCTTCTGGGCGGGAATCGTTTTAATCGTCGCCAATCTTTTTGATATGCTTGACGGCAATGTGGCGCGGCTTTCGGGAAACGTCACCAAGTTCGGCGGTTTTCTCGACTCGTCGCTTGACCGGCTTTCCGATATGGTCGCGTTTCTCGGCATCATAATTTTCTATGCCGGTAATACGCCGGAACATTCGCTGTTGAATGTTACGACGGCGGGCATCGGCTTGATCGGTTCGGTGATGGTCAGCTACACGACGGCGCGTTCGGAAGGTTTCGGAGTGAAGGCGAATGTCGGGTTTTTGCAGCGACCGGAAAGAATTGTTTTGCTGATTATCGGCGCACTTTCGACCGTGCCGAATTCAACTTCGTTTTTCGCCAACCGAATGCCGCAGGTGCTTTGGGTGCTGGCAATCGGCTCGCTCTGGACGTTTATTCAACGGATGTTTTACATCTGGAAGGAATTGAAAAATATCGAAGCGGTGAACGGCAAATAACGGTTTTACCGATAAGCTATGGATTTTTTTTCAGGCATTTGGGATTGGATTCAACAATTTTGGGAATCGCTGACGTGGGGCAGAATCGCGCTGGGACTGTCGTTCACGGTAATTACGATAATTGCCAGTTACGGATTAATCGTCATCGGGATGATAAAAATTCCGGCGGATTACTTCAGCTCCAAATATGTTACCGAAATCAACCAAGACCGGCACTTCTCTCTGCGCTGGGCGACATTTTTGATAAAAAATCTCATCGGTTTTCTAATGATTATCGCCGGAGTTATTATGATATTCACGCCCGGTCCGGGTGTGCCGACGATTCTTCTCGGATTGATATTGATGGATATACCGGGCAAGCGTCCGCTCGAAGCAAAACTGATTCAACGTCCGATGGTTTTGTCGGCGGTCAACGATTTACGCGCCAAATATAATAAACCGCCTTTGATAATGGATTAAACAATGGGATTGTTCGACATTTTCAAATCTAAAAAAAAGGTTGGCTCCGAAACCGAAAGAAGGGAATTTTTGTTAGCAAAAGGCAGAATTACCGACGGAACCATCATTGATGTCGAAACGTCGGAAGCAGGCGAAGAAATAGCTTTTTATCACTACAACATTCAAGGCGTAGATTTTGAATCGTCAGAGATTTTAACCGAAAAACAGCGCGAAAACCCCTTAAAATATGCGGCGGGTGCAAAAGTCGGCGTGCGATTCGACCCGAAAAATCACGGAAATTCTATTTTGGATTAAAAGCGGCGTGTTATAATTTTTTGCGAGGTAAAAGCGATGAAGGAAACTAAAAAATCAAATAACGGAACGGAAAAACCTAACGGAAATAAAACGAATAACGGAAAACCAATTCCAATTATTCAGACTTTGAAGCCGAAAAAGCATTATACGAAATTGGAAAAAGAGTTGATTGAAGCCGGACAAGCAGTAATGGATGTTCTGATTAAGCAAAAGAATGCCGAAGTTTAAATCCTTCTTGTTTGACCAAAACATTTTTGTCGAATATGCCGGCGTGATTTGCAATACCTCTTTACTTCTCGCCAAAATGCACTTTTCTTGCCCGCACCGCGACGTTTACTAAATGTTGTGTCGTAACTAAAGACGTTGACGATTTTCAGCAATTCATGCCGTTTCTGTTGAATCTTGAAGCCGTGAGCGAAACGGAATTTTTCGGGTAAAGTTTAGTTAAAACAAAGGTGATTATCTACTTGACGCAATGTGGAGGGGTTCATACTCTTGCTTATGCTCTCCGAAAACTCCAACACAAGTTTATGGCAGTTCGCTAAAGCCGTTTGGCAACATTGGAGGTTGCTTATGAGCGGCTGTGGCTTTGTTGTTTTGCTAGGTGTGTTTGAACGGTTTAGTGGGAGAAACATACTACTTGAAGTTTATATTGGTGTTTTAGCATCACTAATTTGCGTTTCTTTTTATCTTGCTTGGCAAGATGAACGCAATTCTAAAAATGTTGCAAATCAGGCATTGGATGATAAAGAAAAAATTGTAGCGAATAAGGAAAACGATTTATTCGATAGCAAACAAGTCATAAGTGGGCTTAGACAGCAAATATTAGAAGAGAAAGAAAAAAAGACTCCAAAACTAGATGGATTTATTGAAGAACTTTATTGTGCTGAAGTAATGGAAGGAAAAATAAAAAAAACAGCGGTTACTCTTAAACTTACTATTAGAAATCTTGGCGGAATGCCAAGCGTGGCAACAAATTTGATGCCTCTAATTTCAGTAGTTGGTAAAAATCCCCGCCAATGTCATCTTGTGCATTTTGCTAATGAATTAAGACTAGGTTATGGAGAAAAAAACGAAGCGATTGTAATAAAAGCAAAAGATATGATTTATGAGAAAACCATTGAATCAATTCAACCAGGTTCTATGGTTTTCGGATATGTTCACTTTAGAACCACCCTTCAAATAGATGAGATTCGCGCAAATGATACTTTTATAAAAGTTCTTTTTAGTGATGTAACAGGGAAAATATGCGAAGCGAATTATGTTGGTGCGCTAACAAAAAATTTACCCGCTCCCAAATATACTCCCAGTTTGGGAACTAAAACTACGACAATGGGCAAAAGCCGGAAAACTTCTCAGAAAAGACAAGCAAAAGGCGATAAGAATGGGGACGATGTTGTAAAGGGCGTTCGTCATACAAACAGCAACGATTAGTCTATTTTGTATATAAGTAGATAATCACCAAAACAAAGTTTATGTTCAAAAAAATCCTAATCGCCAATCGCGGCGAAATCGCCTGCCGCGTGATTCGCGCCTGCCGCGATATGAATATCAAAACCGTCGCCGTTTATTCGGAAGCCGACCTCGACGCGCTGCACGTCAGGATGGCAGACGAAGCGTATTTGATCGGTGCGCCGCCGTCGAGCGAGAGCTATCTGTGCGGCGAAAAGGTTATTGCGACGGCGAAAAAGTCGGGCGCGGAAGCGATTCATCCGGGTTACGGATTTTTGTCGGAAAATGCCGAATTCGTCAGACAGGTGGCGAGAGAAAATATCGTTTTCATCGGTCCTTCACCGACGGCGATGGACGCGATGGGCGGGAAAATTTCAGCCAGAAAAATTGCGATTGAAGCAAACGTGCCGGTCGTTCCCGGAACTACTGAGCCGCTGGAAACTTACGAGGAAGCGCAGCGAATCGCCGTCGAAGTCGGTTATCCGATTATGCTGAAAGCGGCGGCGGGCGGCGGCGGTAAAGGAATGCGGTTTGTGGCGGGCGCGGAAGATTTACGGTCGGCGTATGACAATTCCAAAAGCGAGGCACTCGCTTCATTTAGCAACGACGAGGTTTATATCGAAAAAGCGGTGGTTCGCCCGCGCCACATCGAGATTCAGATTTTTGCTGACAAACACGGAAATTACGTTCACTTGGGCGAGCGCGAATGTTCGATTCAAAGGCGGCATCAGAAAGTTATCGAAGAATGTCCGTCGCCGATTAACTCAGCGGAACTTCGCGCCGCGATGGGGATGAGCGCGATAAAAGTGGCGCAAGCGGTTGATTACGTCGGGGCGGGAACGGTGGAGTTTCTCGTGTCGGACGAAACACGCGAATTTTATTTTCTGGAAATGAACACCCGCCTCCAAGTCGAGCATCCGGTGACGGAATTAGTGACGGGAATTGATTTGGTGCGCGAGCAAATCCGCGTCGCTTTCGGCGAGAAATTATCTTTTACGCAGGATGACATCGAATGGAAAAATCACGCTATCGAATGCCGCGTTTATGCCGAAGACCCGGAGAATAATTTTTTGCCGTCGCCCGGTAAAATTACTCGTCTGCGCGTTCCGCAGGGAAACGGTGTGCGCGATGACGGCGGCGTTTATGAAGGCGCGGAAGTTTCGATTTATTACGACCCGATGATTTCCAAACTCGCCGTTTTCGGCAAAACCCGCGCGGAAGCGATTGACCGTTTGCGCCGCGCTTTGTGGGAATATGAAGTCGGTGGAATCAAAACGACGCTGCCGTTTTTCCGTGAAATCGTCGAAGACGAAGAATTTATCGCCGGAAATCTCGATACGGGTTTTATTATGAGTTTCAATGAACGGAAAAAGAAAAGGGAAGTTGACGAAACGACACGCGATTTAGCAATTATCGCCGCCGCTTTAGCAAACAGCGGAAAGCAAAAAACCGTCGTCAATGCGGCGGAACAAACAGCCAGCCGCTGGGCAATCGCCGGAAGAACGGCGGCGCATCTGAATCGTTTGTAAAATTTTTGGAGATTATTATGGAAGAGTTTTTGAAACAACTAATGGGAAAGAAAATTGATATTTCCTGCGGAACAAATTCAACCGTCAGCGGCGATGTGGCGGACGTGAAAGACGGCGTGCTTTATTTGCGCGATGAAAACGAGCGCGTGGCTTACGTGGCGATTGAAAAAATAGCGATTGTTTGGGAAGCGACCGAACATCAGAGCCGACCCGGTTTCCTCGGTTGATTTTAAGCGGAAAACTACTTGCCGGTGTAAATGCGCCGGTAGCCGACAATGCGTTTCGCCCAATAACCGTCGAATCTCGAATAGGTGACACCCTGACTGCTCGATGCGTGATAAAAACCGCTGTCGTCGAAGACGATGCCGATGTGTCCGAGTTTATTGAAGAAAACGAGTGTGCCGAATTTGTAGCGGTCGTCGCCTTCGACCGGCACGGAATTTTGCCAGAGAGTTTTCGCGCTCGTTCGCTCAAAAGGAAAGCCTGCATCAAGAAAAACGCTCCAGACGAGTCCCGAACAGTCGAATGCATTTGGTCCTGACGAACCGTATAAATAAGGAACGCCGACGCGAATTTGAATCGCTTTCAGTAATTTTTGACTGAATCCCGGACTGTAACTACCAACGGTGTTGATGCTGGAAATTGTATTGATCGGCTTTGATGAAACGGTCTTTTTGACGAGTGCGGGCGGATTTTGAATGACGATTCGATTGGTTAATGCCGGTTTTTGTGCGATTGGGTTCAACGGTTGATTGATCGGCTGCGACTCGCCGGTCGGCTGCTTCGGAACAATTCGCGGACGCTGTTGGGAAAAAGCGGCGGCAGCAAAAATCAATACGAACGAGACGGAAAAACACAAAGACTTACAAAATATCATCAGCAAAACTCCAGATTTTTTTATTTTTTGCAGGGAAAGTTTCGTGAACCGACGGCAGTTGAATTTCCGTCCTAACTTTAAAAACAATTAAAACAATGATAGTTCCTGAAAACCTATTTTCGGGATTTTTGAAATAAAGAAATAAATTGTCGGGTTATTATTTTAATTAAGAACTGGGTGAATTATGCCGTGTCAGTCGCTTGACTGTCAAGTGGGACTTTAGAAAATAGGCGGAAGGCAGCGGCAGTTGGCGGGAAAAATCCTTCCAATTCCGGCAATCCGCTTGACTGCCGGATTGCCGCCGCCTTCCGTCTGACCGATTAAATCCGCCAGACTCTTCTCCGCCTTTTGCCTGCCTTCCGAGTTGTCCTTGTATAATTTAAGACATTCATAATAAGCGACATCTTCCAAAAATCAGCAAACAAAAAATGGAGCGTGTTTTCCACGCTCCAGGATATTGCAAATAATTCTCGCCTTCAAACTATCTTTAGGGAACAAAAGCGTTGGGAACCGGTTTGTCAGTTGCTGCGCCAAATGTTATGCCGGTAAATCCTGCCGTGCTTCTTTGCAGATACCAGGTGCCATTCCGAAATACCGAGATGTCCGCCTTCCCGTCACCGTCGTAATCGGCGGCAACCGGCAAATCGGTTCCGAATCCGAATTGAGTGGCGGTTAATCCGCCAAGACTGCTTCTTTGAATAATCCAAACGCCGTTTGACTGACGGAACGCGATATCGGCTCGTCCGTCGCCGTCGTAATCGGCAACGAGCGGCTTATCGTCAGGGCTGCCGAAGCCGAACGAGATGACGGTAAATCCGAGTTGGCTGCGCTGAATATACCAAACGCCGTTTCGCAGAACGGCGTAATCGGCTTTATCGTCACCGTCATAATCAGCCGGAGCCGGTTTATCGCCGCTGGTGCCGAACTGGAAACCGCTTGCTTGATTGGTTATTAGATTATACAAATACCAGCTGCCGTTTGACGGGCGAAAAACAGCGAGTTCGGCTTTGCCGTCACCGTCATAATCAGCCGGAACCAAAATGTCTTCCGCCGTGCCGAACGACACGCCGGTAAATCCTGCCGTAGAACGCTGAAGATACCAGATTCCGTTACGATAAACCGCTAAATCGGTTTTGCCGTCGCCGTCGTAATCAGCGGGTGCGAGTTTATCGGTGCTGATACCGAATTGCGCGGCGGTCAATCCTGATTGGGAATTATTCAAATACCAGATGCCGTTTGACGGGCGGAAAACTGAAACGTCCGCTTTGCCGTCGCCGTCAAAGTCGAACGGCGTTTGATTAGCCTGCGGCTGGGCGGCGATACCGCTTGCCACCAAAGCGTAATCGGCATCAATCACGCCGCCGGTTTCCGTTCGCGCATCCTGAACCAATTCGGACGCGATAACTTCAATCGTCCAATTTCCCGCCGCCGGAAATTGAATAAAGACATTTTCGGTCGTGTCCAGAATGTTAGCCGTGCCGCCGGAAGTTGACCACATATTGCCGAGCAAACCGTTATTGCCCCAGTAAATCGTCCCGTCCGGCGCGGTTACTTTTAAAGATAAATCGTTGATTCTGGCTCTGGCTGCCGACGGGCTGCCCATCGGGTCGTTGTAGACCATCGTCACTTTCAGCGGGTCGGTCGAGCCGTTCGGGACTGTTACCTGATAATTTTTGGTTTGGAGATTAGTCAAAACGTCTGTTTCGTTGACGATAAGCATTTTATTGCGAAGATTATAGAGATTCGTCAAATCGGCGCGTCCGAAACCTTGCCGCACCCGCGTAATATCCGTTCCGGCAATCGTCATATCCCATTGCGTCGCCGTGTTAATCATCACCGCTTTGGCGGTCGTCATATGCGGGCGGCTGGCGAAAACGCTGCCGGCGGTCGGGTTGCCGAAAACGCCATTGTGCCACATCTGGAAAAAAATTCCGAAATGTCCGGCGGTCATCGGCGTTGCCGCGCTCGTGCCGCCGAATCCGGTCGTGTAAGCCGTGTCGCTGCTCATTGTCGTCGTGTAAATCGAGTCGTAAAAATAAGCTAATTCCGGTTTGATGCGCCCGTCAGCGGCAGGTCCGATGCTTCCGCCGCCGCCCCAGCGGTCGTCAGTCAACGAAGCTGTATTGAAATGGCGGATGCCGCCGATGGAAACGACGTTTTTTGCCCACGCCTGCGGGCGCGAAAGTTGATTGCCGGTGTTGCTCTGCGAATTGAGCAGACAAAAATCGTTGATAAAAAGAATGTCGTCCATCTCGGCGGAAATCGTCGTGTAAGCGGTGGTCGTCGCGCTGCCCCAACTGTTCGATTGATAGACGGCTTGATACGGTTCCTGGTTGAGTTGGGCGGTGTGCGTGTAGCGATTGGTCAGAAAATCGTAGTCGGCAAAAATGCCCTGCGCTTCGGGAAGCATTCCGCGTCCCTGCGCGTTAGTCGTGCCGCGTCCGAAATTAATTCCGAAAGTCGAAGTGCCGTGCGCTGAACTTTCGGCGGTATTCGGCGAATTATGAATGAGAGGTGCGCCGCCCGTTTGAAAATCCGAGTGCGTTTGGCGCAAACCGTTGTCCATTACTTCGGCGCGAACGCCCTGACCCCGAAAGCCGAGCGTGGTTTCGACAAAATTTGCGCCGCCGACATTGCGAACGATGTCCATATCATTTTCCGGCGCACTCCAGCGATCAACGAATAAAACGTCATTGTCAAAGGCGACCGCCAGCAGTTGGTCGGGCGAAAGCGTCGCTTCCATCCGAAATCCCTCTTTGATGAGCGAGTCAACTTTGCCGCCCAAGTTTTCGATACTCCGCGCCAGTTTTTCCTGCATTCGCGCCCCGCGTTCGAGAACCATAATGTTGTAACGCGCCGTCGGCAGAGTTCGGTTTGCCAAGCCTTCATTTAACACTTCTTCGAGCTTGTATGCCGGTTGATAAAGCCCGACCCAGCGCACGAACGGCAGATTTTCGACTAATTGAAGAGTTTTAGGATTCATCTTCACCAGATACGAATGATTCGGCAGGTAAGTGTAAATGTCGCCGCCGAGCGTCGTTATTTGACGGCGATATTCGTCCAGCGGCTGCGTCACGAATTGAACGATATAAACCCCTTCCGCGTCCGTTCGGTTTTTAGCGGTCAAAGCGTCCGGCGTTGACGGAACTCCAGCCAGCGGGTCAAATTTCGCGTAGCGGAGCAGCATTTCATAAGAAGTTTCCTGAACTTTTTCAATCGTTTGACCATTGAGACTGACGGCGTAAAACGGCAATTTGCCGCCGCTTTCATTTTCCTCTTGCCAGGTAATGATCCGCGTGTCGGAATTGGGCAAAACTATCAATCGTGCGTCGCTAATTGCCCGCGTCGTTCGATAAAACGTGCCGAGTCCGTCTGCGCTCAAGACGAATTGGTTATTTTCCCGGTTAATTTTCAATTCCGCCGGTTGGTCGGCAGCAACGTGGTTCATAGTCTGAATGACCGTCAACATTAAAAGCCCGACTGCTAATGAAAGCATCAGCCATTTTTCCGATTTTCCGATTTTTTTCATTTCAAAAATTCCTCTGATTTGCGCTGCTGTTCGCCAGCGTTTGAAAAAATAATCTACGATTTGTCTTTTAAGCCGCGACCAATTTGAATTTGCCCGCCGGTAATCTGATTTACAAATACAAAAATATGCCTGAAATCTCGCCTACAAATCCAAAGTTTCAAGTTGCAATGGTGCTACGGCGACAGTTCGCTTTGCTTAAGATTTGTGTTAATTCAAGGAGTTGAAAAATTCTACGATATTTTTCCGGTTGGCGTAAAGGTTAAAATGAAAACATTGTGTTTTAGACAAATAAAAAAGACGGTCGAGACCGTCCTTCAAAAAAACTAAATTTTTACGGAAATTACGCTGAAAATGAAGTTCCGCATCCGCAGCCGCCGGTCGCGTTCGGATTTTCAAAGGTAAAACCCGAACCCATCATATTCGATGTATGATCTATCTGAATGCCATTCAGATATTGTCCGCTGAACATATCCACGAACAGCCGAACGCCTTCCTGCTCGATGATAAAATCGCCGGTGCGCGATTCTTCTTCTATGTTCAGGCTGTATTGAAAACCCGAACAACCGCCGGGAACAACTCTCACGCGAAGTCCTGCCGTTTCCGGCAAATCGTCTTCGCTGGTCATAAACTTCTTGATTTCGACCGCCGCGCTCGGCGTGACGTTAACTTCGACTGTTGGTGCCGCAACTGCTGACATTTTTATATTTCTCCTAAGCTATAAATAGATTTGGATTCAACTATTAAGTTGAATCTTTACAATAAAGTAGATTTTACACGGACGCTTTGAAAAGCACAAGCGTAAAATTAGTCGGCAGTCAGCAGTCGGCAGTGAGCAGTCAGCAGTCGGCAGTTAACAGTTCTATTTAGTGACTGATGTTACGCAGCGAATGTTTTTTCGGGCTTTGCCCGCCGATGTGCGGAAAGGCTTCGCCTTTCCGGTCGTTATTCTCTTAATTTTTGCGGCTGTGCCGCCAGCGTGAGGCGCAGCCTCACTTAAATTCGGAGAAACTCAACTGAAAGGCGAAGCCTTTCCGCACATCAGGCG
>JAJAZE010000528.1 GCA_026785925.1 Pyrinomonadaceae bacterium | reverse complement strand
ATGCGAAACAGCAAATCAATCGCTTCGTCGCTGCCGTTGCCGATGAAAATTTCGCTCGTTTTGACGGCATTCATGGCGGCGATTTTTTCCTTAATTTTCGTCTGCAAAGGGTCGGGATAACGATGATAGTTTTTACCGAGCGGCGAACCGAAACTGTTTTCGTTTGCGTCGAGAAAAACTTTCCCCGCGCCGCTAAACTCCTTTCTCGCCGATGAATAAGGAGTCAAGCGTTTGATATTTTCCCGAACTATTTTTTCCAAATCAAACATAAATTACAAACCGCTTTTTCTTTACCGTCCGCTTGCCGATAGATTTTCCAGACGAATCGAGATCGCATTTTTGTGCGCCTGCAAACCTTCGGCTTCCGCCATCAATTCAACCGTGCGCCCCAAATTTATGATTCCATCTTCAGACAGTTTTTGAAGAGTAATTTTCTTGACGAAACTATCGAGTGAAACGCCGCTGAACGCTTTGGCGTAACCACCCGTCGGCAAAGTGTGATTCGTTCCCGAAGCGTAATCGCCCGCGCTTTCGCACGAATAATTTCCGATAAAAATCGAACCGGCGTTGACGATTTTATCAGCCGCGTCATCGGCGTTTTCGACGGCGATAATCAGATGTTCGGCGGCGTATTCATTCAAAATCTTAATCGCTTCCGCCGAATCTTTCACCAAAATCGCTTTGGAGTTTTCCAACGCTTTTTCCGCAATCGCTTTTCGCGGCAGAACGGCAAGCTGCTTATCGAGTTCAATTAGTGTTTCGTCAATCACTCGACGGCTGGTGGTGACGAGCAAAACATGGCTGTCAGTTCCGTGTTCGGCTTGTGAAAGCAAATCCGCCGCGACGAATGCGGGAACAGCAGTCTCGTCAGCGAAAACCGCGACTTCCGAAGGTCCGGCGGGCATATCAATCGCCACGCCCGTTTGCGAGACGAGTTGTTTGGCGCAGGTGACGAATTGGTTGCCGGGACCGAAAATTTTATAAACCTGCGGCACAGTTTCAGTTCCGAAAGCCATCGCGCCGATGGCTTGTGCGCCGCCGATTTTGTAGACTTTTTCGATGCCGAGCAGTTGCGCCGTATATAAAATCACATCGGCGATTTTCCCCTGCTCGTTCGGCGGGCTGCATAAAATTATTTCGCGGCAGCCGGCGAGTTTGGCGGGAATGCCGAGCATTAAAACGGTCGAAAAAAGCGGCGCGGTTCCGCCCGGCGCGTAAAGTCCGACTTTTTCAATCGCCGACGATTTGCGCCAGCAGAAAACTCCGGTCGTCGTCTCGATAACCTTCGGTTCTTCTTTTTGCGCCGCGTGAAATTTTTCTAAATTCTCTCTGGCTTGCCCGATTGCCTGTTTTAATTCGTCGGAAATCCGGCTGGCGGCTTCGGCAAACTCTTCGCCGGAAACGGCAAAATTTTCGACTTCGGCGCGGTCGAGCGTTTTTGTAAAGTGCCGCACCGCTTCGTCGCCGTCGCGTTCGACAAAATTCAAGATATTCTGAACGTGCCGCTCCATACTTTTCGTATCGAACGCCGGACGCGCCAGCATTTCTTTCCACATCGCTTTTTCGGGATATTCAATAACTTGCATAAATTTATCGTCTCGATTAACCGATCATCTGGTCAATTGATAATACTAAAATTCCTTCCGCGCCTTTGTCTTTAAGCGTTTCGATAACTTCCCAAAAATCGTTTTCAGCGATTACCGAATGAACCGAACTCCAGCCTTTTTCCGCCAAAGGCATTACGGTCGGGCTTTTGATACCGGGAAGAATTTTGATGATTTCCTCCAAACTTCGATCAGGCGCGTTCAATAAAATATATTTGTTCTGCTCGGCGGCTTTCACGGCGGTCAGGCGAAACGTCAGTTTGTCGAGAATTAGCTGCTGCGGCGCGTCGAGGTTCGGACGCGCCACTAACGCCGCTTCGCTCTGCATCACGGTTTCAACTTCGCGCAGACCGTTACTGAACAATGTGCTGCCTGAACTTACCAAGTCGCAAACCGCGTCCGCCAGACCGATGCTCGGCGCGATTTCGACCGATCCGCTAATCGTGTGAATTTCCGCCGTCACCGAATGACGCGCCAGAAAATCGCTTAAAATTTTCGGGTAACTCGTCGCAATTTTTTTGCCGCCTAAATCTTTGATTGAATCGTAAGTAAAAGATTTCGGAACCGCCAACGCTAAGCGGCATTTGCCAAAACCGAGCGATTTGATAATTTCAATTGCTCGTTTTTCTTCAGCCAAAATGTTTTCGCCGACAATACCGATGTCCGCTACCTTATCTTCGACGTATTGCGGAATGTCGTCGTCGCGCAGAAAGAAAATCTCCAGCGGGAAATTACGCGCCACCGATTTGAGCTTGCCGAAGCCGTTATCGAAACGAATGCCGCATTTCCTCAGCAAACTAATTGAATCTTCGCTCAAGCGTCCTGATTTTTGGATGGCGATTTTTAGATTTTGATTCATATAATAAACGAATAAACGCACGAACAACCTGAAAATCTTTCAAGTTCGCGCTTCTGATAAAACTAATTTTCGGAATAAAGTCGGATTAGCTCGCGCGATGTTGATGGTCAATCGCGTGATGATGATGATGGCGGATTTGAATGCTGGAAACTCTCATCGTTTTAATTATTTTGCACACCCCGAAAAAAAATTGCAAGTCGGCTTTTAAGTCGGCGGCAATGTCGCGGACAAATTTCGACTACGCCGACAAATTAAAAGCCAGCCGCGCCGCGCCCAAAATACCGGCATCGTCGCCGAGTTCACCGCGCAGAATTTTCGTCTGTTCCGCGTGTCCGCCGTAAGACCTTTGGCAAATAGTTTTGTGCATTGACGGCGCAAATAATTCCCAACCGGCACTCGCGCCGCCGCCGATGACGATGATTTCGGGATTTAAAACATTTATCAGACTGGAAAACGCCACGCCGAGATAAAAACCCATCTGCCGAAAAACTTCCAACGCCAATGCGTCGCCTTTTTTCCCGGCTTCAAACACTTCGTGCGCCTTTAATCGAGCGTGATTTTTCACCACCGATGCGGGATATTCGGCGGCTAATTCTTTGGCAATTCGCACGATTGCCGAAGCCGAAGCGTATTGTTCGACGCAGCCCTGCGAACCGCAGCGACAGGGCGCACCGCGCGATTCGACGCAGAGATGACCGATTTCGCCGGCTTTTCCGCTGGCTCCGCGCAAAGTTTTTCCGTCAATCATAATGCCGCCGCCGACACCCGTGCCGAGCGTGACGCAAATCGAATCGCGGCAATTCTTCGACGCTCCGAGCCAATTTTCGCCGACCGCGGCGGCGTTAGCATCGTTTTCGAGAACGGTTTGCACGCCGAGCGCGTCGGTGAGCGCGGCAGCCATTTGAAAATTACTTAAAGCCGGCAAATTCGGCGAAGTGATGATTTTTCCATTATTCACATCGAGCGTTCCGGGAACCGCCGCTGAAATTGCAGCGACTTTGAAATCGGCGCAATTTTCCCGGCACTCGATTGCCGTTTCAATAATCGCCCGCACAATTTCTTCGAGGTTTTCGCCGTTCGGAGTCTCGCGCACGGCGCGACATAAAATCGTTCCCTGCCGGTCAACCGCCGCCATCCGCAAATTAGTTCCGCCCAAATCAGCCGCCAACACAATTTCTTTATCCATATATCAAATGAAATATAATTTTTCTAATCTGAATAATGCCTGAGTTTGGTGCAGCAAATTATTCGAAAGGACTGCGTTAATGTTTCAAGTTCCCTGCCAAAGAGTTCCCTAACGCTTGAAATTATGCTGTAAAAAAAGTCGTTACCGATCTTTATTTCTTCCCCAAAACATACCGATTATAAACCACATCGGGCGTGTCGAGATTTCTGCCCGCCTGCAAATTGACGGCAAGGCGAATAAACTGCGCCATTGACCACGCGAGCGGCGTTGCCGAACCGGTGCCTTCGCCAAAATTGAGTTCGGGAATAAATTGTTTATCTATATTTTTCGGCACGTTCGGCGAATCCCAAATTTGTTCGGGAATCATCAAACCTTCGTTGGCAAAACCGAGCATTGCGTCGAGGCGCGTTTTTGCCGCCGTCAGCATCGCTTGATTTTGGGTTTTGGATTTTGAATTCTGGATTTCGCCTACTAATTTTCCATTTTCCATTTTCCACTTTCCATTATTGGCGAGAGCCAATTCATATTGCCCGCGCTCGCCCGAAAGCAATGCCCAAAGTCTGCCTTTTCCCGTATATTTGCCATCGAAATTCCAACGTCGCCCGTCGTCCATTTCGCCGTAGCCGTCGTGATTGTAGCGGTAAAACGCTTCGCCGTTCGGCGTGTTGACTTTGATTTGCGCGTCTAT
>JAJAZE010000527.1 GCA_026785925.1 Pyrinomonadaceae bacterium | reverse complement strand
CGAACTTTGAATTATACGGAAAACATTTCCGTTTTAATTTGTTAATTGATACCGCAAGTTTCGGCTTTCCGCAAGCTGAAATTTGATTGGTGCCGATTATTGATGGAGGTTAGTTGTCCGTCAAATTTATTTGACGGACAGCGGTTAAATTTATTTAACCGACGCGATTAAACAGCGGTCGGCACAACGGCTGAGATGACGGGGCGGCGTTATCTGCGACGTGCCAAACAGTCAAGGTTAAGCCGCTCCCGTCCATTGATTGTTATGTTTCGTTTAGAAAAACAAAATAAACTTCAACTTCAAAAGGATACGTTGCAAATTCAACTTCAAAAAATTGAACAGCAAATAGCTGAACAGAGCGAAATTGAAGATAAAAGTAGCAAACTTGGTTGCTTGCCGCGCCGCGCAAGTATTGAATCCTTTGAAAAATTAAAATATATCTACGATTTACACAAAAACGGAAAAACTTTTCAAGAACTTGCTCAGTCTTTTGATGTTTCCGTGAATCGCATACGGTTTCGGATTGATAACGCCGAGATGCGATGGGGAAACTCATATCTTGCAACTTTGAGAATAGGCGACGATACATTTACGACGGAGATAAAAGCAATGAATTTGGAAAGAGCAAAAAGGATTTTGAAAAACCAATATAGTTTGGACATCGTAATCGTCAACATTGAAGAAGAAATATAACTCTTTATTGAACCGACAAATTCGCATTACCATTATACTGCGTGGTCGGTGCAGATGGTTTTATCTGACTTTGAAATTTATTCTGCGCCGCCGCTTCGTCTACAATTGATAAACCGAGCGCGATGTCGTTGGCTAGAACTCGCTGGTTGACGGCGTTGGCTTGCGAGAGTTTATTTTTCGCCTCTTCGAGATATTTTTTAGCTTCGGGAAACTTTCCGGTCAAGAGATAGGCGCGACCGAGCAGATATAAACTTTCCGTGTCCAGAGTAGTTTTGGCGTATTCGTTAATAAAAGCGTTGGGATCGTTATCAACGCTGCGGCGCAGTTTTTCAAACGACGAAAATGGAATATCCAACGACTGCATCTGCGTCACCTGCGGAACCTGCACGACCGGCGACTGGCGGTTGTTGGCTGCCAGCAAATAATAAACGCCCGCGCCTAACACGCCGCCGACAATCAAAAAGATAATCGAAGACAAAAGTCTGCTCATCTTTCCGCTGCTGGTTTCCTGAACCGATTCTAAATCGTGATAGTCCGAGCTTCGTGCGGATTGATCGGCGATTTCAGAATCACTTGCCGCCGAACTTTGAACTTCATACGCAACTGTTTCATCAACCGCCGGATTGGTAAAATCATTGGTCAACGGCATTACCAGCGGCTGCGTCGGAGTTTCTTCTTCGACAAAATCCGGTGCGGCGGCGGGCGCGGCAAACGACTGCGGACGCGCCGCCGCCACGGTCGCTTCTTCTATTTCGACCGGCTTTTCAAACGGCACGGCAAGCGGTTCTTCAACGGCAATTTCCGTAATTTTGGCAATTACGGCGGTCAGGTTGTCTTCCGCGCCGCGTTCGTAGCAAATCTCTTTCATTCGCCGGCAGATATTCGCCGGCGAATCCTTGAATAACAAAAGTTCCCGCAGTTGATAATCGTCAATATGGCGCGTGATGCCGTCCGAGCAAAGCAAAAATGTCGTGTTCGGCTCGATCATTATCGTTTTCATATCAACTTCGACCGAATGCTCGGCTCCGAGCGCACGCGAAATAATGTTGCGGCTCGGATGATTGGCGGCTTGCGTCGGAGTCATCCGACCGGCGCGAACTTCTTCTTCGACGACCGAATGATCCTGTGTTTCGCGGTAAAAACTGCCTTTCGGATCGAGCCGATACAAACGCGAATCGCCGACGTGACCGATGGTGGCGATGTTGCCCGCGACGTGCAGCGCAACGATGGTGGTCGCCATCGTCGCCAGCGATGCGAGGTCGTGCGACATTTGGAAAATCGCTTCGTTGGCGCGTTCAATCGCCACTTTCATTAACTCTTCGGCATCGCCGTTTTTCGGCAGATTGGTAAACGCTTCGCCGAGAATTTCGACCGCCATCTGCGAAGCGACATCGCCCGCCTGTGCGCCGCCGACACCATCGGCAACGACGAAACAGCCGCGCTCCGTTAATTCTAAAAAAGAATCTTCGTTCTGCGGTCGCTTTTCGCTCAAACCGCGGTCGCTGATCGAAGCCGAATCTATCTGAAAATTATTTACGGTCATTGTTTTCTCCGAAGTTCAAGGTTCAAGGTTTCGGGTTCAAAGTTCAAAGTTTCAGGTTCACCCTCTTTTCTAACTTTGAACCTGAAACTTTGAACTTTGAACCTGATTTATATCAACCGCATTGCGATGTGAAAACGCCAGCAGCATTCCGAGCATTACAAAGCTCGTCACCAATGAAAAACCGCCGTGGCTGACAAACGGCAGCGTAATTCCGGTCATCGGCAGAGCGCGTGTGATGCCGCCCATATTGACGAGTGCTTGAAATCCGATGAACGCCGTCAAGCCGATCACGCAGAGTTTGCTGAACATATCGCGCGTGTCGAGTGCCGTCCGAACGCCTGCGCTGACAAAGGTTAACAGCGCAAAGATTACCAGCAAACCGCCCAAAAGTCCAAGTTCTTCGGCAAGCGCGGCGTAAATATAATCGGAATCGGCGACGGGAATCAGTTCGACAAAACCCAAGCCCAAACCGCGCCCCGAAGTGCCGCCCGAATTCAGCCCGAATGTTGCTTGCGCCGGTTGAAATGCCAACACATCGAACCACGCATCAATGTTGATTGATTTCTGCAAATTCGGGTCTTCTTCTAAAAGATTCGGCAAATTCGGGTCTTTTTTCACCAACTCTTTGTAATAATCGTCGTAATCTTCCTTCCACCAATCGGTTTCCGGTGTCGGCGGATTGAAACCGTCGAGCCACAGATGAAACCGCTGTTGAATACGGTCGGGCAAAACTTTTTTGACCGGCGAAGCGAGCGTTGGCAGCAAAGGAATTTTCTCCTGCGTTTTTTCCGGCAGTGCGCCGACGATCAAAATGCTGAGAAGCAGCGCGACGCTTCCGACCAGCACGAACCTTTGCGGCAGACGGCGCACGGCAATTAAATAAAGCGTCGCATAAACCGCGCTGAAAACCATCATCTGACCGAAATCCTTCAAAACAAAAAACGGCACAAACGGCAGAATCGCCATAAAAACCAGCGGAATTACGTCTTTTGCTCGCGGCACGCCCCAATACGTCCGCGCCAGATTTTTATACAACACCGACAAAATCGCCGCGAAACCGATCAAAAACGGAATTTTCGCCGGTTCCCAAGGTGTCATATTGCCGATTGATTTTCCGGCACTTGAAGTAATCGCCGCCAAAAGCAGCGGCACGAGCGTCAGCAGAACGACGGCGAAACCGTTCCTCTGCAAAAACGTCAAAACGTCGTCGCGGCTGAACAAAATGAACGCGCCGAGAAAACAGGCAATCGAAAAAAGCGGAATCAAAGTTCTGCCCGACAGAAAAACATCGGTCAAATCGCCCTCGACCGGACGCGGTTTTTCCTGCGACAAATCAACCGGCGACGGCGGCGTAGCGGGCAAACCCATCATCTGCTTTTTCTCCGCCGAATAATTTTCCTGAATGTAATGCAGTTGGAGCGTTTTGATTTTCTGCTGCCGCGCCTCGGCTTTGTCCTTGCGCGATGTATATTCGGGGTCGCTAAACAGCCGATACTGCACGGTCAGCCCGATGGAAAAAAGCAGCACCGCCGATGTGTAAAGCGTCCAGTTGCCTTGAAAACGGGCGAAGCGCGAAAGGAAAATCGGCAGCAGGGCGAGAATCAATAACAGAAAAAGATTTCTGCCCGCCGTCAGCGGCGAAGTTTCATAACCGCGAATCAACGCGCCGTAGTGAATCGAATAATGCGCGATTGCCGTCAGCGCGACGACTAAAAGCAAAATAAAGATGTGCGTTGATGCGCGGTGTTTCATTCAGTTATTTGGTCTTCCCTTTTTTCTTGGTCGGCAAAGTTTTCGGAACTTGTGTTTTCGGTCGGTATTCCTCGCCCAAAAGTCCGAGTTCACGCGCTTTCATAATGACCCGCGCCGCAATCGGCGCGGAGATCGCCGCGCCGTAACCGCCGCCTTCGACGACGACGGCAATCGCCAACTGCGGTTTTTCGAGCGGCGCAATCGAAATATACCAACTGTCCGTGCGCTCATACATCACCGGCGCGTTGTATTCAACCAACTCTCCTTTGTCGTTGCGGCGTTTCTTTTTGACGGTTTTTAATTTTCCCGTTTTCTCGTCATAAACCGGAGCCTGTTTTTCAGCCGTACCGGTTTTGCCGCCCGAACGAATTCCCGCCGCCCGCACATTGGCGAAAACTCTGGTCGCCGTGCCGCCGCTGCCTTCGGTCACGAGTCCCATAATTTCACGAATCTGCGCGGCTTGCGGCGGCGTGACGATTTGCGAAAACATCTGCGGCGGCAAATCCAATTCGATTTTCGGCTTCATCAACTTCCCTTCCAGATTGGCGGGCGCGGACGCGATCAAAGCCATCTGAAACGGTGTCATCTGTCCGGCGTAACCTTGTCCCATTCCTTCCAAGCCAATATCGTAAGCCGAAATTTTACTGCCGGTGACGATGGTTGACTGCTGCGGGGCGAGCGCGTTTTTAATCCGGTCATTGCTGGCGTTCCAAATGTCCGGGAAAAATCCCGCCTGCAAAGCGTCTTCCGGCGTGTCAACCGCCAAAATACTGAACGCGCCGGCAGTTTCTCTGATTCTTTCCCTGCCCAAATCAACCGCCATCTGCGCGAAAAACTGATTGCTCGAAACCTCGAAAGCCTGCATTATATTTAGTGTCGTGCAGCCAAACGGCGGTTCACAGCCGCCGTTGGCATCGGTTATCGAGCGTGAGCCGCGAAACGGTATGAAACCTTCGGGTGTGCTGGTCAAAGTCGTATTTTGCTTGCCCGCACGAAAAGCCGAAACCATCGTAAATGTTTTGAAAGTCGAACCAGGAACGTAGTATTCGCGCATCGCCCGATTCAAAAAAGGTTTGTTGCGCTTGTCGCCTTCGAGTTTTAGATAATCTTCGAGCGTCCGCGCTTCGCTCAAGTTAAACGACGGATTTGAATACATCGCCAGCACGTCGCCGGTTTGCGGATTAAGAACAACAATCGCCCCTTTTTTGTCTTTTAATTGTTCGGCAAGAAAAGCCTGCAAATCGCGGTCAATCGTGATTTTGACATCGCGCTGTTCGTCCGCCGGTCGTTTGATGCGCGTTAAAACTTCCCACGCTTCGGGTGTCGCGTCGGCTTCCTGCCGGTAGAGCGAGCGTTCGAGTCCGGGCGTGCCGCGTTCGGTTCCGAGCAGGTGCGCCATTTCTTTTTCCAGCGCGAATGTCCGGTTGATGTCGCCGTCCGGTTCAAGTTTGTAATAAGCCAGCGCACTGCCCAATTTCCCCGTGCGGTCGAGCATCCAGCCGCGCAGCCGCGCTGCGTTCGTTCGCCGGTTTCGCAAATCTTTATAACTCAACGCTTGAAACTGCTCGTTGTTATCATCGGCGAAATAAGTCCAGTAGACGTGAAAGCCGTAGACGAAAAAAGCCAGAAAAATAAAGATAAACTGCCAGATTCGCAAGCTGCGGTTTGCCAAAGTCGTCGTTAATTTTCTTGAAACTTCACGCGGCAGATTTTCTTCAAAAGTGAATTTCGGGCGACGAAAATTACTCAAAAAAGTCAGCAGCAGAAAAATTATCAGAACGGCGATGCCGATGACATAAACGATACTCAAACCGGCAGGCGTGCGCTCTAAAATCTGTCCGCCGAACAAATTCTCCGGTCGCAGTTGGTTCCAATCAAATTGTAAGAAAAACAAAAGATTGTGCATTATTTTTTCTCTTCAAAATCCAGAATTATTCGCGGCGCGGTCGGCGGAACTTTCTCCGTTTCATTATTCGGTTTCTCCGCCTCGTTTTTCAAATTGCTCGATAAATTTTCGTCCGGCAAGTTTGTCACGGCAGTCGAATTAGTTCCCGGTGCTGAAAAATTTTCCTTTATTTCAGATTCCGTATGCGCCCCGAAACTTTTATCCTCCGGCGCATCTTCCGCCTCAAATGCTTCGGCAATCTCCTGAACAATGTGTTCGAGCGCGACTTCAACCGTGCCGAATTTCAGTTTATCGCCGTCATTCAGTGGTATCGCTTTGCCGTAAGCGATCCGCTGCCCGTTGATGAATGTTCCGTTGGTCGAGCCGGTGTCGGCGACCATTAACTGCCGTTCGGAACCTAAAACAAAAGCCGCGTGAATCTTGGAAACGCTCGCATCGTCAATGGATAAATCGTTTTCTTTGGTGCGCCCGACGCTCAAACGCTGTCCGTCGGCAAAAGCCAATTCGACCCTTTTAGTTTTGCCTTCGGCGATAAATTCGGCGATGTAAATTTCTTTGGCAGGTGCGCTTTCAACTTCGGCAGGCGGCGCGATGACAACGTTTTTCAAATCGGGAAGGCTGACATTGACGGCGGCTTCACTTTCATTTTCGGCAAAGTTGTCGAAACCGGCGGAAAGTTTTACGCCTTCGGTGAAATAATCCGGCATTATTTCCAGTTTCATCGGCGCGAATGTGTGATAACGACAATCGTTAATATGGTCAACAGCGGCGATCAGCAATTCGTGTTCGAGATTTTTGAGCGCGGCTTCAGCATCGGTGGAAAATTTATCCCACTGCATTTTCAGCTTGATATGGTGCGGCACGAACTTTCCCTTGCCATCCGTTTCACGCGCTTCGTCATCGAGTAGTTTTTTTAATTTCTCGACCAATTCGCTGGTCGCCAAACTGCTCGCCGGCTTCCAGCTTCTGCCGGTTAAAGTGTCGAAAATGTCGCCGATTTTCGTCAGCACACCGCGCACCAGCCAATCGGGTGAAATTGATTTTTTGGTTGGAGTTTCTATTTTATCGGGCATTTTGAAAACTATCCGAAGGCTGAATTTCTCTTTGTCATCGTCCCGTCATTTTAGCCGAATAAGCAAATAAAAGTAAATCTTTGATTCTTTTTCATTAATGTTTTAAACATTGTAAAAAAGTGTTGTGTTTTGTTTTGAAACCTGCTATAAATGTAAATTGCCTGAAGTCGAATTGACAGAATCAATGCCCCGAATTTGTCAGTTCGATAAGTGAACAGCCGTATTTTTTAAGGAAACGGAAGTTTTTCAATTTGAATTACACGGTGCGAATTTAGTCGGGATGGTGGAGATATTTAGTCGTCGTTACTACTTATAATTCGGCTAAATATACTAAGTAACAAATGGAAAATAAACTTACCCGCTTGAAAAGGAATAGTTAAAACTTGAATTGAGGTTTGTTGAAAAACAAATAACATCCTCTCAAATTTCAGTTTTAAGCAAAAACTAAGCGGGTAAAGTTATAAAACCTCTG